>CAZZWT010000101.1:6740-9902 GCA_964657775.1 uncultured Candidatus Methylacidiphilales bacterium
GGCAAGCGGGTCGGGCGCGCTCACCGCCGGCTTCGGAGGAGGCGGCGTGGCCGCAGCGGCATCGGTCTCAGGCAAGGCGGCAGCCGGCGCGTTCACCGTCGAGTTCAGTGTCATCGCCGAGCGTTGCATCGCCACGTTCGACAGCGCCTTCGCGCGATAGAGATCGAGATTGCCTTCTTCCGGGTTGAGCCCGCCATTGAAATCGACCGTCCACGTCGCCAACTCCGGCAGGCGCGCCGCCGTGCTGGGCCTCGCGGAGGAAAGCGTCAGCGCCACGCCGTTCCAATCCTCGCCTGTCGTCTGGCGCACGACGCCGTAATAAGTAAGCTCCACTTTTTGTGTGGCGGGATCGGCGTAGGCATCGTACTGCGGCTGCCATCCGGCGCCCGCCATCAGGTAAGTGACCTGCAGGCTGGCCGTCCCGGGTTCCGCCGCCTCCACCGTGACGATGGCGGAGCGCGTGTTCGGCGCGGCGGGCTGCTGGAGCAGGCTGAGCTGGTTTGCCTTGTCGGCGCGGGTCTTGTCGAGGTCACGCAGGGCAAACTCGATCTCCCGCCAGCGCGTGGTGATCTTGCCCGTCTCCGTTCCATAGAGCGCGAAGAAGCCCTGCATCGTCTGGACCGCGGCGGCGGGATCTTTGCCCTCACCCTCTTTCGGCGCGGTGACCTTGGCCTTCATCTGGTCCAGAAATTCCTGGCGCCGGCGATTGTCCTCGCCTTCGTCCTTCAAGGTCCGCTCCTGGTCATCGATCTTCGTGATGTCATCCTGCAACTGCTTCGTCCCCGCGCTGACCGCGACTTCCTTGTAGTCGCGCCGCACCTCGACGCCGAGAATCTTGAGCCCGCCCACGCTCGATGCCTTGGCGCGGACGGAGTCCTCCTCCAGCCCGAGCGGCAGGTTCTCAAACACGACCGTCTGCACGCCGGCGTCGAGCTTCACCTCGCCGCTGCGGGTGACCAACGCCCGGTCGGGGTAAACCGTGACGGCTGTGATTTTTTGATCCGCCGTCACCGCCCACAGCGGTGAACTCACCGCCGCGAGCGCCAGAATCAGAAGGGAAGTAGGAGCCTTTTTCATGTCCATAGTCTTCGCCCAAACGCGGGCGCAATTGTCAGAAGTTTGTAAAACGTTTGTACGAAGTTTGTGCGGTCGCCAAGCTCGGGACCGATGGAGCTGTTCCGTGTTTGTCTTTTTTGGTGCCTGATTTCGGTCCACGTGGTGGGCGGCGCGGCCTGGTTTCAGCGGCGGTTTCCGCGCGAGTCGCCGTGGTTCGGTTTTCTCGTGCCGAGCCTCGCGGTGGTCGTGCTGCTCAACGCGATCGAGCACGCCGTGGCCTTGCCCACGCTGATCGGGCTGCTGCCCTTCACGCTGGCCGCCGCGCTCGGCGCGCTCTTCGCGCCGGGCCTGGCGTGGAGGAAACTGGCGCTGCCCACGGGCATCTTTCTCGGCACGTTCGCCTTTACGCTGACGCTGCGTGCGCTGCGGCCCAATGTCCTGCGCGCCAGTTCCGGCACCTATGACCTGAGCCTCGTCTCCAGCTTTTGCATGGGCTCGACCGTGCCGCCGCCCTACATCGCCTTTGTGCCGCATACGATCGGGCATTACTACGCGCTGATCCATTACGCCGCCTCGCTTCTCATCCGGCTCTTCGGCGTCGATATCGGCACGGGCATCAACCTGGCCGGCGCGCTGGTCTCGGCGTGGATTTGCGTGCTGATGGCCGGCATCGCATGGCGCATCGGGCGGCAGCGCGCCGGCCTCACCATCCTCGCCGCGGTGCTGGTCGAGTGCGCTTCCAACGGATCCAACGTCTACCTCTTCTTCACCACGCCGGAGGGCGATCCCACCATCAGCAGCGACCTCTTCATCGGCAAGGACGACCCGGACAATTACACGGCCCCGCTCTTCGATCTGCTCCAGCCCACCTACACCTACTCGCGGCGCGAGCTGATGGTGCCCGGCTTCTGGAGCTGGGTCGGCGCCTTCCACGCCACCAACGCCGGCGTCGTCCTGGTCCTGCTCACCGCGCTGGCCATGGTCGAAGCGCTGCGGCGGCGCGCGGCGGACTGGCCGTGGATTTGTCTCATCGCTTCGCCGCTGCTGATGCTGGTGAGTTGCACGTGGGGTCTGCCCATCGTCGTGCCGCTGACGCTCGCGACGCTTGTCGCTTGCGCCTGGTACCGGTTGCGCCCGGCGAGCTGGCGCTTCGTTCTCCTGGCGCTCGGCGCGCTGCTGATTCTGCTCGCGCCTACTTACGCCGACTTGCTGCCGCTGGCTAACGTCCCGCACAGCGGAGCTCCGGGGGACGAACAACACACGCAGATGCTGGAATTCCTCATCTACTGGTGGCCGATCTTCCTGCCCTGGTTCGCGCTGCTCTTCATCTGGCGTCGGCTGGCGGTTGCGGTGCGGATCATCTTCTTCCTGCTGCCGCTCTTCTATCTCGGCGTCGAATTTTACAACGTGGGCCAGCGGGTCGATACGACGGGCAAGCTCTGGGGCTTCATCTGGACGTTGGGCTGGAGCGTGCTGATCCCGAGCGTGGCCCGGCAGCGCGGCGCCGGCTTTCGCGTGGTGACGCTGGTCGTGCTCGCCGCCAGTTTCCTCGGCCTCGCGGGCTGGGTGCGCTATTACTGGACGACCTCGTGGCGCGTGACCGATTCGCTGCGCCTGGAAGGGGACGGTTCGCTCATCACGCGCCCCTCGACCCTGCCCATCCTGCGCGCGGTGCAGACGATGCGCGGCCAGATGCTGCTGACCGGCCTCTGCTACTACGGCCCGTCCGATTCCACCGCGATCGCCTTGTTCACCCACAACTATTCCTACATCGCCGGCAGCACCTACATCGACGCCATCTTCTGCCCCGGCACGCATGGCGAATCGTTCCAGCGCGACAAGGAGGTGAGTGATTTTTACCACGGGCAGCTCGACGATCCGCTTGGCTTCCTGCGCGACCATCACCTTGCCGCCGTCATCATCTTCCCCGACGACGAGCTGACCGACGACGAGATCGCCAAGCTCAAAACCGCCCTGGCCCCAGCCTGGCGCTACGAGGATTCCCACGACGAGGACGATCCGCATGCCGGGATTTTTCTGCCGGTGGCACCGTGAAGCGCAAGCCGGTGAATTTTGACGGAATGACGGAATTTACGGAATGAACGG
>CAZZWT010000102.1:0-9902 GCA_964657775.1 uncultured Candidatus Methylacidiphilales bacterium
AATGGCAACGGCCACACGAATGGCAACGGCGCCCATGCGGCCCGCCCGCCCGGCTCGCCGAGCATCCTGACGCCCGCTGAACTTTCCCGGTTGATCCGTGAAAATCCCGACAACGCCTCGCATGCGCTCCGCCAGTGGCTGAAGCGCAACTAGTAACCAAGAAAGACCACGACCATGCCCGCAACCATTGAAACACCCGCCAAGCCGAGCCCGATCGCCGGGCTGAATAAAACGCAGAAACTCGCCGCACTCCTCGTCGTGCTCGGGCCGGAGGAAGCGTCCGTCATCCTCTCCGCGTTCAACCAGCGCCAGATGGAACAGATCATGGGCGAAATGGCGAAGATCGAATTTCTTTCCGCCGAGGTGCAGCAGGGCCTGCTCGAGGAATTTTCCTCGGTGACGCTCGAGGCGGTGACCTCCGCACTGGGCGGCGTCGACAAGGCGCAGCACGTTTTGGAAAAGTCGCTCGGTCCGGCCAAGGCGCGCGAAGTCCTGAGCCGCGTCGCCCCGAAAGCGACCACCTCGCCGTTGCTGGAAGAGCTGAAGAACATGCAGCCCTCCGCCATCTCGATGATGCTGCGCGGCGAGCAAGCCCAGACCTGGGCACTCGTCCTGAACCAACTCGATTGCGAAAATTCGGCCGAGGTTTTCAAGACGATGGATCCGGCCTTCCGCGCCGACACGATGCAGCGGATGGCCCACATGGCGCCAGTTTCGCCGGAAGTCCTGGAACGCCTGATCAAGGGCCTGATGGCGCGCCGCCCCGAGGCCGCCGGTCGCGATCATATCGAATCCAACGGCACGCAATTCCTGACCGAAATCATGAAGCGCTTCGATCGCCAGGTGGCCAGCGATGCGTTGGAAGCCATCGCGGAGAACGACCCGGAACTTTCCGCCTCGATCCGCAAGATGATGTTCATCTTCGAGGACCTGGTGACGCTCGATGCCGGCGCGATCGGCGTGATCATGCGCGAAGTCGATTTCAACACGCTGGCCGTGGCGATGAAGGATTGCCCGCCGAAGCTGAAGGACATGATCCTCGGCAGCATCACAAAGCGCGCGGCGGAAGGCCTGATCGAAAACTTAAAGCTCAACTCCAAGGTGAAGAAGAAGGAAGTCGAAGAAGCCCGCAGCAAGGTGATGGAGCAGGTCTTCGATCTCGAACGCCGCGGCGAAATCAGCCTGGTGCAGGAGGAAGCCAGTGCCGCCGCTTGATATCGTGCTGCCGATCCGCGTCGGGAAAGTCGAAAAGACCGACGCGCCGATCGACGAGAAGCAGGACGAAACCACGCACGCCGCCGGTTATGCCGCCGGCTACGAGCAGGGTCGCCTGCGCGCCGAGTGGGAAGCCAAGCGCGAGCGCATGAAGGAGAGCGAAAAGGTCCAAAAGCTGATGGCGACGCTGGAAAACCTGCATCGCGAATACGAAAGCCTGCTGGCCGAGCATCTGCCCGATTTGATTCAAGGCGCGCTGCATCGCGTTTATCGCCAGCATCCTTTTACCTCAGAAGAAATCAGCCACGAGGTCGCCGCGCTGCTCATCGACATGGAGCAGGCCGGGCGGATTTCCCTGGAATGCGCACCCGCGCAGGCCGACGAGCTGCGCAAGTATCTTGAGGAGTTCGACTCGATCGTCGATGGCGCGAAGTGGACGCTGCAGAGCAACCCCGCGCTGAACCTCGGCGAATTTATTTTGAAGAGTGACCTGGGTGATGTCGATGGACGCCACTCCTCGCGCATGCGCCAGATTCACCTCGCGCTGGAGGGCCGGGCGTGAATGTTAAGATGTTCGACAAGTACCACGATCGGCTGAAGAACCTGCATGGTTCCGGCCCGGTGGGACGTGTCTCAAAAGTCGTCGGCCTGACCGTGGAATCGCAGGGCCCGCCCGCCGCACTCGGCGAGGCGTGCGCGATTACCACCCGCGGCGGCAAGGAAACGATGGCCGAAGTCGTCGGGTTCCGCGATGGCCGCGTATTGCTCATGCCGTGGGAAAGCCTCGAGGGCATTTCCGCCGGCGCCTCGGTGCGCTCGACCGGTTGCCCGCTGCAAATTCCGGTCGGCAAGGAAGTGCTCGGCCGCATTCTCGATCCGCTGGGCCGCCCGCTCGATGACCTCGGCCCGCTTGCGCCGACGCACGAAAAAAAGCACATCGTGCGCGATGTGCCCAATCCTTCCAAGCGCGGCCGCATTCGCGACACGCTCCAGACCGGCGTGCGCGTGATGGACTCTTTCACCACCTGCGGCAAGGGCCAGCGCATCGGCATTTTCGCCGGTTCGGGCGTGGGTAAAAGCTCTCTGCTCGGCATGATCAGCCGCCACAGTTCGGCCGATGTGAATGTCATTGCGCTCATCGGCGAGCGTGGCCGCGAAGTGCTCGAGTTTGTCGAAAAAGACCTCGGCCCCGAGGCGCTGAAACGCTCGGTGGTCATTGTCGCCACCTCGGACCAGCCCGCGCTCGTCCGCATCAAGGCGGCCTTTACCGCGAACACCATCGCGGCCCATTTCCGCGACCAGGGCAAGCATGTGCTCCTGATGATGGATTCGCTGACCCGCCTCGCCATGGCACAGCGCGAAGTCGGCCTGGCCGTGGGCGAGCCGCCCGCCACACGCGGATATCCGCCTTCCGTTTTCGGTCTCCTGCCCGTCGTGCTGGAACAAGCCGGCTGCAACGAGCATGGCGCGATCACCGGTTTCTACACCGTGCTGACCGAGGGCGATGACTGGAACGACCCGATCAGCGATTGCGCCCGGTCGATTCTTGACGGCCACATTTTGCTCAGCCGCCGCCTGGCCGCGGAGAACCAATATCCCGCCGTGGAAGTGCTCGAAAGCCTGAGCCGTTTGCAGACCGATCTCATCACGCCGGAGCGCCTGCAGATCGTCGCCGCCGCGCGGCACGTGCTGGCGATTCATCGCCAATACAAGGAGCTGCTCGACATCGGTGCGTACAAGACCGGCACGAACCAGCAGCTTGATCGCGCGCTGCAGATTTACCCGGCGCTGATGGAATTCCTGCGCCAGCCGATCGTGGAGAAATGCGCGATCCAAAAAACTTTCGACACACTCTACGCGATCCTCACCAACCCAAAGAAGTAGCATGAAAAAGCAATCCCTCGAAATCCTCTACCGTTACCGGAAGCATCTTCTGGAAAAGGAACAGATCAATCTCCAGGAAAAAATCGCCGAGGAGAACCAGCAGAAATTGCGCCTCGCCCAATTGGAGTCGCGCGTGCAGGCCACGCACAACGAGAAGCTGAAGGCCCGCACCGTCGAAGACTTGCGCTCTCTGGACTCCGCCGCCGCTTATCTGCACACCCGCATGACGCTGGCCAAGCGCGCGATTCAATTGAGCGGCAACGCCCGCCAGCAGGCGGTGGAAAGCACGCTGAAAACGAAGCTCTCGCTCGACCAGGTCGGCGCGATGCTGGAGGCGAACAAGCGCCGGCTGCGCGTCGAGATGGACGCGAGCGAGCGCAACGCGCTGGATGAACTCGTGACGTCGCGTTACGCGATGGCGTTGAGGGGCGTATGAAAAACGCGATCATCGGCGGAGTCGTCGGACTTCTTTTCATGTGTGGTGGATTTTTCTTCGGCCTCAAGCTCAAGCCCCTGCCCGCGCCGCCCGCGCCCGTCGTGGCCGCCGCCGCGCCGGTGGTGAATAGCAAGACCACGGTCGTACTGCCCAAGCCGGGCACGCCGATCACGGTCGACGTGCTGCGCAAGACTTCGGAATCCATGATGACCCTCAACGACGCGCTGCAGGCCCGCGAGCAGGCCATCGCCGTGCGCGAGCAAAAAGTGCAGCAGCGCGAGGACGAACTCGCCGCCGAACGTGGCGCGCTCGACAGATCGCACGCAAAGTTTAAAGAGCTCTACAACGAGTTCCAATCGCGCCTGCAATTGGTTGAGCAGAACCAGATGGCGCAGGTGCAGAAACAGGCCGATCTCTACACCTCGATGGGCACGACGCAATCGATCGACCTGATTCGCAACCTCGATGACTCGGCGATGATTCGCCTCTTCTCGGTCATGGACACGAAGCCGCTGGGCAAGCTGATCTCCGAGTGGAAGGCCAAGTACCCCGAGGACGTGCCGCGCATCATGCACAATCTCGACGGCATGGGGCAAGTCATGCCCAAGGATAAAATCGCGCTGAACACAGACGCGGCCACGCCTGCACCGGCCGCGCCGACTGGCGCCTCGCCGGACACCGCCGCGCCCGATTCCAACGCGCCCGCGCCAACCGCGACACCGGACGCGTCCGCGCCTGCGGCGACTCCGGCTCCGGGCGCCGATGCCACGCCGGCGCCAGCCACGGCACCGGATTCCTCCGCCCCCGCCGCAGCCCCCGCCACGCCCCCTTCCACTGACGCCACACCTGCCGCGCCGACCACCGATTCTTCCGCCACACCCGCTTCAACCGCATCCACAAACTAACATGATCTCATCTGCTAGCTCCGCGATCAGTTCCCTCCCTGCTCCCGTCACGCCCCAAAACAATGCACCGTCCAGCGACGACTCTTCGAGTTTCAGCGACGTGATGCAGCAACATCAACAGCAGCAGGGACCGACCTCTCAGCAGCCCCAAACGCCCACGCCGCAAGCGAACACGCCGACTTCGACTTCATCCACGAAGCAGAATTCCAAAACCGATTCGTCTGACAAAACCACGGACGATTCCGCTCCCGCGCCAACCGATACCGCGTCCGCAACGCCTGTCCCCGCGAAGACGAGCCCGACGCCCGTTGCCGCCGGTTCGGATCTCGCCGCGATGCTCGTCCAGGCTTCCGTGCTCGCCTCAAATCTTGCCGCGAAGACGACACCGACCGCTTCGGCTACCACGACCGACACGCCCACGACAACAGGCAAGGACGCGACGCCCACCTCGGCCGATCTTTCCACCCTGATCGCCCAAGCCTCCACGCTTCTTACCGACGCGAAGGTGGCCACAGCGGCAAAATCATCCGGCACGGCCGCGACGACGACTCCTGGCAAGACGACCAAGGACGCGGGCACCACCAGCGCCAAGGCGGACGACTCTTCCACCCAGACGACCGCAACCGATCTCTCCACGCTGATCGTTCAGGCCTCGATTCTCGGCACCGGCGGTGCAGCGGCCACGACGAGCACGGGGACAAATACTCCGGTTTCCACCTCGGCTAAGTCGACGACGGGCGTTTCCTCCAAGGAAAAAAAATCCGCCTCCTCTGATGACGGAGGGAGTTTTCTTCAGTCCGGGACATCGACCACTTCCACTCTGGCCAGTGCGCTGAACCTCCTCGGCGCGCTCTCCAGCGCGACCGGTAACGCCTCTGTCAACCAGACACTTACGGCTGTCACCGGCTCGAAGAATTCGGCCACCGCGGCGCTCGCCGGCGCGGCGAAATCGCTCGGTGGCACAGCAAATGATGAGAAGAACACAGACATGAGTGCCACCCTGACATCCTCGACCACGGACCTTCTCTCCACCACCGGAGCGAACCAGGCCGCGTCGGCGGCGCAGCCCGATCTCCAGATCAAACTCACGTCCAACCTCGATTTCTCCACCGCACTGAAGCACGTGATGGAAGTCGCGAACGCGACGCAGACCACCGAGTCGCGCACGCCGATGCGCGTGGAGATGGAAATCCAGACCCCGCCTGGCGCGATCGTGAACATCTACGTTTCCAAGACCGACGACGGCTTGCGCGCGCAGTTGAGCACGCACGATCCCGTCGCGCTGGCCTGGGTGCAGAACCAGATGACTTCGCTCAAAGACACCACCAGCACGGGCGTTGAGATCAAATGGGCGCCGCCGCAGATCGAATCGGGCCCGCAGATCACCACCTCCGGCGCGCAGGACTCGAATCTCAACTGGAACCAGGGCGGCGGGCAATCGCAATACCAGCAGAACGATGAACGCCAGCAGAACCCACAGCAGCCAGGCGCGGACGAATCCGAATTCGCCACCGCCGGCTCGACCCACTTTATGAATTCCCTAACTTCAGCCACGAGGTCCGCGTGATCCCCGCCATCCTCGCCGCACCGGTCGTCGAAAGCGTTCTCGGCGGAGTCGTCAATCAGGTCGAGAGCATGTTCTCGTCGCCCGATTCCACCCCTGCGTCTGCCACCGCTTTCAATTCCAAACTCAACTCGGCCACGGCCGCCGCCGCGCCCGTCACCACGGCCACCGCCTCCACCGGCTCCATGCGCGCTGAGGACTGGGGCCAGATGAGCGTCGCCGACCAGAAGAGTTGGGTGCAGGGTCTCGCCGGCAAGCATGTCGATGCGACCGATGCCTCGGGCCGCACCATCTCCGGCGTGGTCGGCGGCATGCAGATGCTCGGCAGCACCCTGGCCGTGAACATCGGCGGCCATCTCGTTTCCCTTTCCCAACTCAAACAAGTCAGTTGGTCACCTGCGGTGGCCTAACCCCCTAAAACTATGAGCAACACCGTAACCACCATCAACGCCAACGCGGCGGCAGGATCGTCCAACGTCAACCCGGACGGCAGCGTCAAAACCGTCCCGGCAGGCGGGCAGACGCTGACGCAGGCCGACTTTCTCAAGATCATGGTCGCGCAATTCACGCAGCAGGATCCGCTTTCCAGCGGCAGCGGCGGCAGCAGCGGCAGCGGCACAAGCGACTACGTCAACCAGTTGATGAGCATGACCAACCTGACCACGATCCAGACGATGTCGACCGAGCAGGCGCAGCAACTGGCCGCCTCGCTCCCCGGCGAAACTGTTACGGTTTCCGACAACGGCCAACTCGGCACGGGCACAGTCACCAGCGCGCGGCTCGACCACTCGACCGGCGCAGTCTTCTTCACCGTCGGCGGCACCGAATACCCGAGCGCGGATCTCTACGCGATCAACCAGACGCCGGTCGCCACCACACCGGCGACGACAACCCCGTCCACCAGTCATTAACCAACGCAGATAACCAAAACAAACATCCGGTTCCTCCCCAAAAGCAGCCGGCGATAAAACCAAAATAGCACTATGATCCAATCATTATATTCCGGCGTGAGCGGCATGCTCTCCAACCAGACGGAAATGGACGTCATCGGCAATAACATCGCCAATGCGAATACGACCGGTTTTAAATCCGGTCGAGCCAATTTCACCGAATCCTTCCTGCAAGTCAGCCGCGCGGCGACGCCGAACCAACCCGTGGACCTGGGCGTCGGCCTCGGAGTGACAGTCGACAGCACGGAGACCAACTTCAACCAGGGCGCGTTCCAGACGACCAACGTCCCGACCGACATGGGCATCAACGGCAACGGCTTCTTCGCGGTGCAATCGGTGACCGGCACCGATTATGCCACCCGCAATGGCGCATTTGTGGAAGACAGCAACGGCTACCTTCGCACCACGGATGGCAACTTCGTCATGGGCGTGGCCGGGGCCACGGCTCCTACGGGCGCCTCGGCCGGATTTCCCCCGGATAAGCTCCAAATCCCAACCACGGTTTCGCCCAGCGGCTCGCCCGTCGTCAGCTTCGCGGTCGACCCCACTGGCGCGATCACGGTGACGGGCCAGGATGGCTCCACGCAAACCACGGGCTACATCACGCTCCAGAATTACAGCAACCCGAACGGCCTAAGCGATGTCGGCCAGGGCCTCTACACCTACGAGCCGGCGGCGGGAACGAACCAGTATTTTCAAGCCGATACGTCCGGTGTCGGCTCGATCCAGACGGGTGTGCTGGAAGCCTCCAACGTCGATCTCTCCACCGAGTTCGCCAACATGATCATTGCCCAGCGCGGCTTCGAGGCCTCGGCGCGGGTGATCACCGTCAGCGATAACATGCTCCAGACGGTGACCAACCTGAAGCAAGCGTAATTCGTCCAACTAGTTCACTAACCAGGAAACAGTCATGGCTGACGAAGCAAAACCCGAGGAAGCAGCAGAAGGAAAACCGGCGCCGGCATCGGGCGGGATGATGGGCACCATCGTCTCGTCGCTGATCATGGCAGTCATCCTGGGCGGGGTCGGATTTGCCCTCGCCTACTTTGTCCTGCCGGGTCGATTGGCCGCCAGCCAGGCTGCCGCGGCTCCTGCCGCAGTCGCAGCGACCGGGACGAATGCCGCGAGCGCCACGCCGCCGGTGGCCGTACCCTCCGCAACGTCGGAGAAAACCGCGCGCAGCTCGGCCGAAGTCGCCGCCAGCGGTGGCAAGGAAGTCACGAAATTCACGATCGAGGAAGTGACCGTCAACATCGCCGACACGCGGGGCAACCGCTTCGTGCGTGCCGGGGTTTATTTCGATGCCGCGCCCGCCGTGCTGGAGGAACTCGAGGCCAATCGCGCCCGTATGGTGGATACGCTCGGCCAGGTCCTCTCGACCAAGACGCTCGATGATTTGACCTCGCCGAACATTCGCGGTACGCTTCGGGACGAGCTTTTGGGGACGATCAATCCGACCCTGAAAGAGGGTAAAATCGACAACGTTTACTTCACCGACTTGCTCGTGCAGTAGTAACTTTGGATCATGACCACCGAGGACCTCGCCGAGCCGCAGATGGAAGAAGCCGGGGTGCCCGCCACGGAAGGCTCGTCCTCCCCTGAGGCGCGGCCGTTTCAGTTTTCGACCGCCGCAGCGTTGACCCCCGGTCGGCAGGAAAGTCTACGCAGCTGGCACCGCAACTTCCTCCGCATGGCTTCCAGCAGCCTGGGCGAACTGCTGCGGCTGGAGCTCGACCTCGAATTGGAGTCAGTGCAAATCCAGACCTACGGCGAGATGGTCGAGGAACGCGGGGGCGAAAATCACTGCGTCCTCTTCCGCATGAATCCGCAGCCGGGCATCTGGTTGCTGGACCTGCCCGTTTCCCTTTCGCTGCTGCTGGTCGATCGCATGATGGGCGGCCAGGGCGTGATCCCCGAGGGCGAGGCGCCGGAGATGACCGACCTTGACCAAGCCATTTTCCAGCAATTCGCGGAGACGTTACTGGCCGATTACGCGCGCAACTGGCGGCCCCATGCCGAACTGCAGGCTGAGGTGCTGCGCCAGGTCCGCAATCTCAATTACCAACTGATCCACCAGCCGGACGAGCTGATCCTGCGCGTTGGCATTCAGGTCGCCATCCGCGAGACGAAGACGGTGATGTGGCTGGTCGTGCCGATCATGTCGGTGGAAGATTTGCTGCTGCGCACGCTCGGCTCTGTCGAGCCGAAGAAGCCGACCGATCCGACACCGATGGTGAAAGACAAGAAGTCGTCCCTCGGCTCCGTGCCGGTGCCGGTGTCCATCCGCTGGCAGGGTTTTCAACTGACACTGCGCGATGTGGAATCGATGGCCGTCGGCGATGTCTTGATGCTCGACAACCGCAAGTGCGACGCCGCGACGGTGTGGCTGGGCGATCGCGCCAAATTCACCGGTAAAGTTGTGCGGGAAGCACAGAAGACAATCGTCACGATAACGGGTAGTCTGGAGTAACTATGGCAAACGACCCCGCTCAGACCTCCACCAAAAACCTGGTCATGGACATCCCCGTGTCACTCAGCGTCGAGCTGGGGCAGACTCAACTGGAAGTTCGCGATGTCCTCAATCTCGCCGCCGGCTCGGTCATCGAGCTGAACAAGCTGCAAGAGGAACCGGTCGATGTGCGCATCAACGGTCGCCTCATCGCGCGCGGCGAAATCGTTTTGGTGAAGAACAACCTCGCGGTGAAGATCACCGAGTTGATCAACGGCTAACTTTTCCCCGACATGAGCCTCTACGACGCCGTCCGCTGGATTCTGCTGGTGCTGCTTTTCGGCAGCCTCTTCGGCATCTGGTGGTGGTCCAAGCGGCAGGCCAAAGGGATCGGTCCGCTCGGCAATCCCACAGGCGGCTCGTTCAAGGTTTTGCAGAAGCGCTGGATCGACCAGAAGACCGGCGTCGCGCTGGTCGAGGCCGAGCAGCAAACTTTTCT
>CAZZWT010000103.1:0-9901 GCA_964657775.1 uncultured Candidatus Methylacidiphilales bacterium
CTTCTGCTTGTTGCCTTGGGTGCGGTTTCGGCTTCCGCGCAGACCCGCGAGGACATCGTGCTGACGGGCGGTCCCGCGTTGCGCTTCATGGAGCATGGCAAGGGCGATGTCTCGCATGACGTTTACTGGTTCAATTTCGTCGATGCCAGCGTCATTCGTCTTCAGGAAATAAAGAGCGAAGCCAAGCCCGACACCTTCGTGACCTGGCTGATTTATCGCCCGGCCTACGCGGCGCGCAGCCAGGAAATGGGGCTCGACCTCATCTCGCAATTGCAGGGAAAGGCCAAGGCGCTCGGCGTGCGGCTCGTTTTCTTTAACAGCCAGGCGGAGCTGATTGCGTACCTGAACAAGGGCTTCGATCGCAGCAAGATCAAGATCGCCTCGTTCGATTATTTCGGCCACTCCAACAAAGCCTGCTTCCTTTTCGACTACAGCAACACCATCGACACCATGTCGATCGCCTGGTTGCACGTGAAGGACCTGCGTAAGATCAACAGCAACATTTTCGACGAAGACGCGAAGTGCAAAAGCTGGGGCTGCCATTCCGGCGAGATGTACAGCCAATGGTGGAAGAGCCAGTTTGACGTGCCGCTGACCGGCGCGATCGGCAAGACCGATTTTGCCCACGGCGGCCTGCCCCAGTTGTCCAATTCGGACGGCAAGTGGACCGATTGATTTTTATGCGACCGATCCTGCTTGGCGCGCTCCTTGTGGGCCCGCTGCTTTTTTTCACCGCACCACTTGATGCCCAGGACGCGGGCGAAGCGGTCTACAAGGCGCCGGAGGGCCAGGCCCCGCCCGTCGCTCCGCCGCTGCGCAAGGGCTCGCCGCTGGATCATCTCGCCAACGACCCGAAGAGGGATGAGCCGCAGGTCGGATACAAGGAAGGCCACACGGAGGGCGAGGCGCCTTTCATCGGCCATCGCCTGATCGACGAGCTGGGCGGCCAAGGCTGGGGATGGGTGCGCAAGAGCGGTTCCAATTGGAGCTCCGCCACGTGGATCGCGTTGCAGGAATCACCCGGGTTGGCCGTCGCGCCGCACCGCAAGCTGGCAAAGGCCGATGAGGACAAGGATTGGGAATTCAAATTCTGGGGCAAATTTGCGGGCTACAAGGCTTACGATCCGCGCCTCGACGAGCAGTTGCCGGTTTTCGTCTTGCAGGGCTACGAGGTCATCGGTGAGGCCGCACCGCTGAAGATCAAGCAAGGGCCGCCGGACCGCATCCAGCATCGGCCGAGCGGCGCCTCCTCGCGCGAGGGACGGCCGATTTTGAGCGATCCCGGGGTGGATTAAAATCCGAGGGAGCCGCCGCTGTCCCTTGAGGCGGCTATCATTTTTAGTGCGCGGCACGTTCGAGGCGTTCGTTGATGGCCAGGCCGAGACCTTGCTTGGGTAATGCCATTGCATAAATCACGCTGACTCGCGCATCCTCGTCCAGCGTACGAAGAGCGCGGAAAAAATTCGCCGCCGCTTCGCGGAGATTTCCACCCGGCGAAAGATTTTCGACCACACCGGCGAAGCCTGGAATCGCCGGACCGAAGGCAAGACAGCCCACCTCGGCCTGCGCAGGAATTTCACCCGCCCCGCTGACGAGCTTCAGCGGTTTCCTCGGCGCGTAGTGATGCTTCAGTTGTCCAGGCGCCTGCGGCTTCTCATCCACCGGTGTGGCGTGGCGCACCGGGCCGATCAGCGCTTCGATTTCCTCCAGCGGAATTCCGCCCGCGCGCAGAAGCAGCGGTTGATGCTCGGAAATTAGCAGCACCGTCGATTCCAGACCGACCGTGCACGGCCCGCCATCGAGAATCAGCGGCACGGCCTCCCCTAAGTCCGCGCGCACGGCCTGCGCATCAGTGGGGCTGATGCGGCCAAAGCGGTTCGCACTCGGCGCGGCGAGCGGTCCGCCAAAAGCGCGGAGCAACGCCTGCGCCACCGGGTGCGCCGGCACCCGCAGCGCCACCTCGGGCAGGCCGCTGGTTGCGAGATCGGGCACGACATCCCGCTTGCGCAAAACGAGGGTGAGCGGCCCGGGCCAAAAGCGTTGCGCTAGCTCGCGCGCGGCAGTCGGAATTTGCGAGGCCAAGTCAAACGCGCCCGCCGCATCGGCGAAATGCAAAATCAGCGGATCGAAAAGCGGCCGCTGCTTCACCTCGAAGATGCGCGCGAGCGCCGCCGGGTTCATTCCATCGCCCGCGAGGCCGTAGACCGTCTCGGTCGGCAAACCGATCACCTGCCCCTCGCGCAGCAGCGCCACGGCGCGCGAAATCGCCTCCGCCGTGGGGGCGGTGACGTTATTGGCTTGCGCGGCGGCGGTCGGGTCGGGTTTCATACCAAGCGTTGACATGGAACAGTTCGAATCCTTCAAGGCATCCCAACTCTATTGCCGCCGGTGCAGCAAGTCGATGCCCGTACGGGAACATTTGCTGCTGATTTTGCCCGACAAGGATCTCTATGAATATCTGTGTACCGGCTGCGGCGACTCGCTGGGCGAGCGCGAGGTCTCGGCGGCCGAGAAGCGGCGGGCTTTGCTTGGCCGGCGCCGGCGCTAGGCTGGGAAAGGCGGGGAACTAATTTTATGCGTATTATTTTTATTGGAACGGGCGAGATCGGACTGCCTGCGCTGCATGCACTGAGCCACTCGCCGGAACATCAGGTTCTGGCGGTAGTGACGCAGCCGGATAAGCCGGTGGGCCGGCAACTGAAGCTGGCCGCGAGCCCGATCAAGGAAGCGGCGTACAAGCTGCACCTGAAAATTTATCAGCCGGAGAAAATTGGCAGCGCGACCTCAATCGCGCAGCTTAAGTATTTGAAGCCCGACCTGATCGTGGTCGCCGCATATGGCCAGATTTTGTCGAAAGAAATTCTCACGCTGCCAAAATTCGGCTGCCTGAATTTGCACGCCTCGCTGTTGCCGAAATATCGCGGCGCTTCGCCGATCCACTCCGCCATCGCGGCGGGCGAGCGGCGCTCGGGCATGACGATCATGTGGATGGATGAGGGCCTCGACACGGGTGACATCCTGCTGCAGGAATCAACCACGCTGCGCCGCCACGAGACAGCGGAATCGCTGCACGATCGCCTCGCCACCCTCGGCGCGAGCGCGCTGCTGAAGGCGCTGCCGCTGGTGGAAACCGGCAACGCACCGAGGATCAAGCAGGAAAAGGAAAAGGCGACCCTGACCAAAAAGCTGACGAAGGAACACGGCCACATCAATTGGGACCAGCCGCAGATGGCGATCGACGCGCACATCCGCGCGATGACGCCGTGGCCCTCCGCCTACGCGTGGATTCCGCAGGAGACCGACCACAAGATGTTGAAGATTTTCACCACCATCGTCTCGCGCCGGGCCAAGGGCAAGCCGGGCGAAATCGTGCGCGTGGACAAACACGGCATCCTCGTTGCGGCGAAAGTCGGCGGCCTGCTCCTGCGCGAAGTGCAGCTCGAAGGCAAAAAGCGGATGCACGCGGCGGAGTTCGCACGCGGGTTTAATTTGCCGGTGGGGTTGGTGTTGGAGTAACTTTCCGGATTCGCAGGGTCAAAAATTGCCAATTCCTTTTTCTTTGCACCAGATATCCATCCTCTTGCCTTCGACTACAAGTGTCGAAAATTTCATTCCTGTCTTGGATAAAGTTTGCAGATTCAACCTCACCTGAGTGCCTCGCGGCAAATGGGGACATAAGAATAATCCGGGCAGGACTGAACTCAAAGACTGCTTGATGTCTGCGTTCGACTGAATCGTCTCGGAAATAATGACGTGGGTTCTTCCCAAGAGTTTACATATTTCCGGAAGTTTGGGTTTTTTTGGATCACGCCCATGATCTTTTGTGATCACAATCCAGTCGGGTTCCGATTGAAGCTTTGGCAACCATATTTCGTCGCCTTCTCCCCGCTGATAGTGTTCAGCCAAATGATCTATCGTGAGTTTGGGATAATCTTCTGCCGACCAAAATGCGCGTAGTGCTTTAACAGCATCCGAGCTGAGACATTCATCTAAAAACAAACGAAGAGGGGAATCATGCGGCAAGCTTGAGTTCTCCCTCGCAATATTGGCAAGAAGCTACAATAATGTTTTTACTGACTCCATATATGCGAGCCACCGCATCAATGTCTCCCTCAACGTTTTTTGCACGCCACAATGTTATCGCTCCATAAGGGGATTTTCCTACGCGCGGGGAACCAAGCATTACCTTTGGATTTAATATAATTCTCTGATCTCCGTAAACCGCCGCGATATATTCGTAATTTCCATGTTCATCAAACGCCAGGCGTTCCATAAAAGTTGCGACTATGTCTTTGAATGAAACCTGCCCTTTGTTCTTTCCAGATAATTGAATGGGATGGGCGTTTTTAGAAGTAACAATATGTAGCTCCCGCTGATCAGTAATTACCGTTTGGGCTTTGTCTGTAAAAGGATACTCAACACCATAGAAGTCTTTTGCTTGAATCACGGCCTGCCGTATTTTTGGCAAAGGCAACCCATACCTTGTTCGCAGATGTCTGATTGCCACAGCTTCAACAAAATCTTGGAACGTCAGGTAGGCCATTCCACCTCCTTCGACAATCGCATGACGAACCGGAGCATGTTTCTTGTCCCCGATAAACCAATACCGCAGCGTCGTTAGCGGAATGCCAGCAAAAATGGAAACCTCTCGCAGGGTGTAGAGGCCTGTCTGGTTTAGTATGGAGTCGAGAAATCGCACAACAGATTATCTTTCGTGATTGATACGAATGTAGCGCCCTAAACCTTAATCTTCAACCCCCGCCGGCGGAAGGTCGGCTGATCGAGGTTTTCGCCGCGGTACATCGTTTCGTGCGTCTTTTCGAAGCGGCCGCGGGGCGGGCCTTCGAAGGACATTTCCTCCTGCCGGGCCAGAAAGCGGCGTGAACTGCGGACGGGCGGCGCGTCGGTCGGCGTGGTCATCGGCGGCTCAAGCTCCACGGCGGAGGGCGGGAGCAAATCTTCGTCTTCTATCGTGTGCGTTTCCACCGTGACGGGCGGCGCGACCGGCTTCGGGGCGATGCGCGGTTTCTTTGCGGGAATTTCCGCGACGGGAACGGGCACCGGTTCCGGCTCGGGCGCGGTTTCGATTTCAGGTTCCGGAATCGCCTGCATGGCGGGGATAGGCGCGGTGTCTTTGACGGGCCGTTTCTTCGTCTTCGGCTTTTCCACCGATTCAATGATCTCCGGCACACTTACGCGCGCAGGCGCGGTCGTCGCGAGCAACACGGTGACTCGCACTTTGTCGTGGCTCTCCTCGTCGAGGCTGGCACTGGTGGCAATCGGGATATCGACGGGCATGCGGTGTTTGATGGCGCTGACCATCTCCTGCACATCGGTCAGCCCGAGATCGCGCGTGCCGCTGACCGCGACGATGGCGTGATCGACCCGCTTCCAAATCGCTTCGTCCGCGAGGAGCGGCGCGTTCATCAGCGTCGCGACCATGTCCTCGGTGCGGTCATGCACATCACCTTCGAGATGCGCGGCCCAACAATTTTCCAGCACCTCGGAACCGGCGTAGCGGCCATAGAGACTGCGCACATCGGCGAAGGAAAGCTGGATCAATCCGCGCTTGCAGACGATCTGCGACAGCGCCTGCACCATGCCCGACATGAGCTGGTGCATGATGTGAAAACCATGCCGGATATTTTTCACCGTGGCCGGATTATCGGCGATGCGATCATGCGCAAGGACCAGCACGCTGTCGGCTTCCTCGCGCAGCGCGGCGATGGCGGCGACGGAACGCTCGCGGCGCGCGATGCCCTCGAACTTGAACGGCTGCACGCCGAGCACGATGACCTTCGCGCCCGCCTCGTGGCCCAATTCGATCAGCCGCTCCGCCAGGGCAACGCCGGTGGCGCCGGCAAGACCGAGCACGAGAACGAGAAAATCGCAGCCGCGGGAAACGGGCGAGAGTTTTCCCTCTTCCAGCGCGACGATTTCGCGCGCGAGATCGACATCGCCGTTGCAGCCGAGGCCGTGCACGAGATCGCGCCCGAGCAGATGGCGGTTCGGCACGACGGAGCCTTCAATCGACAGTTGGTCGGAATCGAAAACCCACAGATCCTGCCCGGGCCGGCCATGGAGCACGAGTTGGTCGCATACGGCCGCACCTGTTTGCCCGAGGCCGATGACGCGCACGCGCCCGGGAAAGAGCTGGTCGGCCTTTTCGGAAAAAGGCCCATCTGCTGTGAATTCGATCATGTTGATAGTGTCTCCTTGGGTTGGACCAACTCAGATGACTCGCATGCTCGCCAAAGCTTTCCGCAACGACTGGCCGACCCGCGCCAGCCCCTTCGCGGAGGGAAGTTCCATTTCCGCCTGCCGCGCGTACTGCAAGAGGCCGAGCAGCGTGCTGAGATCGGGCCGGCCGGCGTAGGTTTGGTCGCCATCGAAGGGCGACTGGTGCGCGAGCTCGACCTGGCAGGGGAAGACTTGTGACGCGAGCTCGATGAGCCCCTTGACCTGCGACGCGCCTCCAGTGAGATAGATCGTGCCGGCGAAGTCGGGCCAGAACGGCGCGCTTTGCAGGTCCTCGAGGATGATTTCGAAGATCTCCGCCTGCCGCGCCTGCATGATGGTGTTGAGCGATGCGCGATAGATGAGCCGTTCCTCGAAATTGTACGAGCCGGGAAGCTTGATCGTCGCGTTCTCTTCGTCTTCGTCGAGGATGACGGAGCCTTCGGTTTTCTTGAGCAGCTCAGCCTTCGCGTAGGGAATCTTGAGGCCCGAGACGATGTCATTGGTGAGGTGGTCGCCGCCGACGCCGAGCACGCCAGTGTGGACAACGGCGCCGCGCTGGTAGGCAATGTAATCGGAGATGCCGCCGCCGAGGTTGATCACGATCGCGCCGAGTTGCTTTTGGTTCCGGCTGAGCACGGCCTGCGCGGTGGCGTAGGAGCTGAGCGCGTAATTCTTCACGTCGATGCTGAGTTCCTTCACGCAGCGGATTGTCGTCTGCAGGCGCGTGGCCAGGCCGTAGACCTGGTGGAAGTGCGCGGTCAGTTGCTTCGAGGCGAGGCCGATGGGGTTGTCGGTCATCGACCCATCGTCGAGCACGTAATTTTGCAGCAGGTGATGGACGATGGCGTGATCGGTTGGCAGCGGCTGGGCCGTGGCCATGTCGTGCAGTTCCTGCAAATTTTCGTGCGTGATTTCGTCGCCCTCGTTGTTAATCAGCGTGGTCACGCGCGTGTTGGCCGAGCGGATATGCGCGCCGGAAATCGCGAGATACACCTCGGCGATGACGACGTCGGTCTTCTGCTCCGCCTCGGCCAGCGCATCGCGGACGCAGCCCTGCGCGACTTCAAAATCGACGATCTCGCATTTGCGCACCTGCCCCGATGCGGCCTCGCCGATGCCGAGCAACGCGAGCGTGCCATCGGGCCGGATTTCTCCGACCGCGGCTACGACCTTGGTGCTGCCGACTTCGAGCGCGACGATGATATTGCGAGATTTTCCCCAGAACATAGGCGTTTTTGGTTGGAGGCTATTGGTATTGGGCGAAGGTTACCGGCACGTTGTTATCAGGTGTGAGATCAACGGTACGAATCTGGCGCGTTTGGAAATCGGGATAGTCGACGATCTGCAGGAGGCGCTGCAGCTGCTGGTCGATGCAATCGAGACGGAAGGTGATGGTCATCGACTGCCGCGTGGTCATGGTGATGGAGAGCGGGTTGCTCAAGTCGATGGTCTGGATGCCGATCATGGTGTTGAGCCGGCTGTGCTCGATCGCGTCCATGATTTGCAGCGCGCGCGTGAGGCTGGTCTGCTCGAGCACCTTGCCGGGCTCGAGTTCGTCCTGCGCGTCGGTGAGGCCGATGACCTCAGGCAGCAGCGGCACGGTCTCGTCCTGGCGCGGCTTGAGCACGACACCGTCGCGGTCAAGGTAGAAGGTTTCGCGCGTTCCGAGATCGATGTTGAGGCCGGCGATTTTCACCACGGGCACGCGCTCGTGGATAATGATGGAGACGGTGTCGGGGAAATGGCGCTCAACCTTGGCGTTGGAAACGTAGGGCAGTTTTTCAAGGTCGACCTTGATCTGGCGCAAGTTGAGCGACCAGAGATTTTCACCGGGCTCAAGGCCGGCCGCGAGGCGGATCTGACGCTCGGAGAAATGGCCGCGCGGCTCGATTTCGATTTTGTTCAGCACGTAGCGCGGGTTGGTGTAGAGCACACGATCAAGGACGAAGTTGATGCCGAAATGAAGGGTCGCACCGGTGGCGACGATGATGGCCAGGACCAGGCTGCACCAGACGGCGACTTGGGCGATTTGCTTCTGCGAATGCTGCTTGGTCGTGGTGGTGTGCAGGATGTTGATCTGCTTCTGGCGCGCGCGGGTGCCGGGGCGCGTGGCACGGCGATTGATGCTCAAGCAGCCCTCTCTTTCATGCGCGCGGCCCAGGAGAGTTCCACAATGCGGCGGCACAATTCCGGGAACGTGATGCCGACGGCGGCGGCGGCTTTGGGCAGCAGGCTGGTCGCGGTCATGCCGGGAATGGTGTTGATTTCGAGGCAGTAGGGGCGGTCGCCCTCGAGGAGGAAATCGACGCGCGAGTAAATGGTGTTGCCCGCCGCGCGATGGGCTGCGAGCGCGTACTGTTGAATCTGCGCGGTGATCTCAGGCGAGAGCCGCGCGGGGCAGGTGTACTCGGTTTTGCCCTTGGTATATTTATTGGTGTAATCGTAGAAGCCATCGAGCGGTCGGATTTCAATGATGGGCAGGACCTGGTCGCCGAGTACGCCGACGGTCAGTTCGCGGCCCTTGATCAGTTGCTCGACCAGGACGGCGGAGTCATACTTCAGCGCATCGGTGACGGCGGCGGCAAGTTCCTCCGGCGTGTGCGCGGCGCGCGAGCCGACGCTGGAGCCCTGGCTGTTGGGCTTGATGAAAACGGGCAGCGGGATTTCGACTTCAGACGCGCTGGTCACGAGCTGGCCGGCAGGAGTCGGCACGCCGTGCTGGAAAAACTTTTCCTTTGTCTTCTCCTTATTAATGGTGATGCGGCTCGTGTCGGCATCAGCGCCGGTAAAGGGAATGCCGCGCGCATTCAGGATGTCCTGCACCTGGCCGTCTTCGCCGAACGTGCCGTGCAGCGAGATGAATGCGAGCTCGGTGCCCTCGGGCAAAACGAATTTTCCTTCGTTATCGACGATGACTTCGGAAACGTCGTAACCGGCTTCCTTCAACGCGATGACGCAGGCCGCGCCGGTGCGCAGGGAGACTTCGCGCTCGGCGGAAGGGCCGCCCATGAGCACGGTGATGTGGTGGGGTTTGTCGCTCACTTTAGTTTTCCTCTCCGAGCACGATGACTTCGGTATTGAGATCGATCTGCCGCGCATCGCGCGCACGGCTTTGGATCAACGCGATGAGTTGCAGCACATCTTCCGCCGTGGCGCCGCCGTCATTGACGATGAAATTGCCGTGCACTTCCGACACGCGCGCGGAACCGACGGAAAGATTTTTCAGGCCCAGCTCGTCGATCAATTTGCCGGCGGGAATCGGGCACGGATTCTTAAAGATGCAGCCCGCGCTCGGTGCGGCGGGTTGCGAGGTCCATCGTTTGCCGGAGTAGGCCTTGAGTCTCTCGTTGATTTCTTCTTTTGTACTCGGCTTGCCTTTCAGTTTCGCGGAAAGAGCAATATGCGTCTGGAAATGGGGCACGCTGCGGTAGTGGATTTCCATATCGGCTTTTTGCACCTCGTGAACGTGGCCGAGCAAATCCATACTCCGGATGCTTTCGACGACTTCCATCGTCCAGCCCTGCATTGCGCCGGCGTTCATGCGCAGCGCGCCGCCCAGATTGCCGGGGATGCCCTCCATGAATTCAAAACCGCCAAGGCCAAACTTGCGCGCATCCGCCACGATCTGCTTCAAGCGTGCGCCCGCACCGACGGTGACATA
>CAZZWT010000104.1:0-9872 GCA_964657775.1 uncultured Candidatus Methylacidiphilales bacterium
GCGCCGGAGTCGTTGCGCGAGCACGCGCGACGACCTTGGGTCCTCGCGTTATTAAAGGCCGCGTTCTTTTTGGATCGGAGGTCAAGGCGTCCCAGAGCGGGACGCTCCGGCGCAAGGGCCTGCGCCGGCTACCTTTTTACGCGATCACAATCCCAAGTCCGACAAACCCGCATGCTCATCCGGCCGGCGCCCTTGCGGCCAGAAGAACCTGCGGTCCGACTCGCGAATCGGCAGGTCGTTGATGCTGGCGTGGCGCGCCTGCATTAGGCCGTCGGGGTTGAACTCCCAATTCTCGTTGCCGTAGGAGCGAAACCAGGTGCCGGCGTCGTCGTGCCACTCGTAGGCGAAGCGAACGGCGATGCGATTTTCGGTGAAGGCCCAGAGTTCCTTAATCAGACGATACTCCAGTTCCTTCGCCCATTTGCGGGTGAGGAACGCGACGATGGCCTCGCGGCCGGTGATGAATTCCGCGCGATTGCGCCAGCGGCTGTCGAGGGTGTAAGCGAGCGAGACTTTCTCCGGGTCGCGCGAATTCCAGCCATCCTCGGCCAGGCGGACTTTCTGGATGGCGGAGTCGCGGTTGAACGGCGGGAGGGGCGGGCGTGTGCTCATATTAGTTAGGTCCTTTCACGGTGGCTTCGAGTTCGGCGAGGCGCGCGCGCATGGGTTCGAGAACTTCTTCGATCTCCGCGGCGGTGTAACGCGGCGTGATGTGCTGCGGACAATTCCAATCGTAGGACACGACGTCGATGAAGAAGAGCCGCTCCACACTCGCGCGCAGCTCAGGCTCGGCGAGTTGCGCGACCAGTTCCGGGTGCTCGCGCGCGTCCTCGATCCGCGCGTGGCCCATGATCTTGAGCCGCGTCTGGTGGGGATAATCCATGAGGAAAAGCGTGACGCGGTCGGACTTCGCGATGTTGCCGGTGGAGAG
Organism: uncultured Candidatus Methylacidiphilales bacterium; assembly: GCA_964657775.1. Classification (GTDB taxonomy): domain Bacteria; phylum Verrucomicrobiota; class Verrucomicrobiia; order Methylacidiphilales; family UBA1321; genus JABDGH01. The sequence goes on from CAZZWT010000104.1 coordinate 932, forward strand.
CAACTGGCGATTGCCTTTATAATCGGCAAACGCCAGCGACGACGGGCCCAGCACGCGCAGGAAGCCGGCCGGCCCGCCGCGATGTTGGATATAAGGCCAGCCCGTCTCGCTCACCGTGCCCAGATAAAAGCTGTCGCGCGCCTCGATGAACCCCATCTCGTCGGGCGTCAGCTCGTCGCGATCCGGCCCGCTTCGCACCTGCTGCGATTTTCCATAATAATGTTCCTGCGCCCGCTTCACCGCGGAGGTCTGCGCGAGTTCCTGGAATTTGCGGGCCATGGGATCGGCTCCAATTAAGCCACGGCGACCTTGGGAAAGTCGATCTCCGTTGCGGCCACATTGTTGAAGTAATTGGTGAAGACGTTGAGCGCGACGTGCGCCACGATCTCACCCGCTTCACCCGGCGTGAAGCCGGCGTCGAGCACCGCTTGGAAATCCGCGTCGCTGATGCGGCCCCGCTTTTCCACCACCGCGTTGGCGAACTTCAGCGCGGCCGCGGCCTTGGTTTCCTCGGCGGTGCCGTGCAACGCGGCGGTGATCTGGGTCTCACTCAACCCGGCGAACTTGCCGAGCACGGAGTGGGCCGATGCGCAGTAATCGCAATGGTTTGTTCCGGCGAGGGTGAGCGCGAGCTCTTCGCCCAGCTTGCGGCCCAGCGTGCCTTTGCTCAGCGCGCCGTTGAGGGTGACATAACCTTCCAGCACGGCGGGCGATTGCGCCATCGCGCGGGTCATGTTCGGTACCACGCCGAGCGCGGATTGGAGGAGGTCGAAGAACTTCTTGTTGCTGCCGGTGGCGGTGGCGGGATCGATGGAGGGGATGCGTTGAATATTCATGATTTTTGCTTTCTAGATTTGGTTGAGGTTTAATTTTCTTTGCACGGAGTGCGATTGAACCGTAAGAGTTCCCGGGGATTCGCGAAAGGGGGCAACATTCCGGGGGGTGGGCACAAATCGGTGTAAATTTATGAACGAGAGCGATAAAAAATTTTTGGCCATCATGCCCAAACTCAAGTCGCGGCAGGTGGAGGTGCTGGTCGAGGATGTGTTGGGTTGCCGCTGGAGCGTTTCCGTCCTGCTGACGGTGGGGCGCGGCGTCAGCCGACCCGGTAAACTCGAGCGCCACATCGAGGGAATCAGCACCAAGGTCCTGAGCGACCGCCTGCGGACGTTCACCCGCGCCGGGATTATGGAGCGCCAGCAATTTCCGGAGATTCCACCACGCGTGGAATATCGCCTGACCGACTTTGGAAAGAAGTTTTCCCGCCTCATCAAAGAGGTCGAAAAACTTCAGGCGGAGTTAAACCGCGATCGGTCTTGAAGGCCGCGGTTGCTTGGATCTCAGGGAAAATCACGACAGTCGGTAGATGGTTGGAATTGACCCCTGCCAAGCCGGCTTTAGGCTCATCGCAGCTTATCAAAATAACCAATTGCCTCCCGGTTGCCGTCGCTGTGGCGGTCGTAAACCTCGCCCCACTTTGTCCTCTTTTGGCCGCGGACCAGGATTCGGTGACCAAGCAAGATTTTGGCTCCGCGGATGGCTAGGCGGTGACGCTGTACACGTTGGCCAATGCACACGGCATGAGCGCCAGTGTGACCAACTACGGTGGAACCGTGGTGAAGTTGCTCGTGCCGGAACCGAAATTTCCCTCCGTCGTGCTCAAGCCTGGCGCCACGTACCACTCCACCATCGTTTACGGCTTCGGCGTCGCCGCGAGATGAGGGCACGGATCGCCGCCCTCGTCTTGGCCTGCGCCACATGAGCTGGCGCGCTTTTTTGTAAGAAGCATCGGCCTGCCTGCGATGTTGAGGCATGAACTCGCGGCTGAAGTTGATCGTTGGAATTCCCGTGGTGCTGGTCGCGCTGGTGTTCGCCGTCGTCGATGCGGTCTGGGGAACGTACGGCGTGCACTCGATTTTTCGGAACGGGATTTCGTTTTGGTTGCCGGTCAGCGTGGACAGTCCGCGCCTCTCCTCCTCCATGCGACTCGCCTTGGCGGGCGCGCCCGCGGCGGTGCCCGGTCCCTTGGTGTGGCAGAAAATCGCGGAGGGCTTCGAGGTCGCCGATCTCGCCGCGCGAGTCAACGGCGAGGACGTGGACCATTTTTATTTGGCGCGCATCGACCCAGCGCGGTATCGCTTCTCCCTTCGCAATCAGCCAAGCGGGGATCGCGATCTCGATGCCTGGATGAAGACGCTTCGCCCCACCCTGGTGGTGAACGCCAGTTACTTCGCCAAGGGCGGACGGCCCGACACGCCTTTCATCAGTGACGGGACCTATCTCGGCCCGAAGGAGTATGATGGCAAAGCGGGCGCGTTTGTTTCCTCGGCCGCGTCCACCGGCATCCGCGATCTGGCCTACGAGGATTGGAAGACCGCGTTTGAGGGAGCGGACAATGCGGTGGTGTCGTATCCGCTGCTGGTTCGCGATGGCGCCAGTGGCGTCGCCCACCCCAGCCGCTGGCTGGCCAATCGCAGCTTCGTCGGGCAGGATCGCGCCGGTCGAATTATCATCGGGACCACGACCGATGCTTTCTTCTCTCTCGACCGCCTCGCGCAGTTCCTGATTGCTGCCCCGCTCGATCTCGTGACGGCGCTGAATCTCGACGGCGGACCGGTCGCTTGCCAGGGCATTGCGTTGAACGGGTACGAGCGCCGGACCGTGGGCAGGTACGAGCTGGAAGTGCAGGATTCCCGCGCTCAATTGCTGACGATGTCCTACGGCACTCCGGCGATGCCCGTCGTGCTGGCCGTCTTCCCGAAGTAATCAGCCCTTGCCGCCCAGCAACGGGTCGAGCGCACCGGCGGTGACGAGCATCTTGTAGGCTTGCGAGGCGAAGGCGCTGAGGTTCTCGAGCAGGCGGCGGTCCTCGGCCTGGAATTTGCGCTCGGGGTTGTGGATAACGGCCCAGATGGTGCCGACGGCGCGGCCATCGACGTGGAACGGGATGAGCAGCACTTCCTCCAGCGGCGGCTGGATGGGATCCAGGTAGGTGAAGTGGCGCTCCGGGTGGAGGAAAAGGACGGGCTCGTTGCGGGCCAGCACGGTGCCGCAGGGGCCGAAGTTGGCCGGAGTGCCTTCACCCAGGTAAGGGAACAATCCGCCCGCGACGGCGGGCCAGACGAAGCGGCCGATCTTTTCATTGAGCAGGCTGATGCCGGCGGAATCGGCCACGGTCAGCCTGAGGACCATCTCGACCAGCTTCTGGAAAAAGTCCTGCGGTGACCGGGCCATCTCCTGGGTCAGTTCGAGCTCGGCCTGCGTCTCGGCCTTGCGGTCGGCGGGGCGCGTGGCCCGGCGCTTCAGGTCGCTGGTGGCGATGACCGAGTCCAGCGCGCAGCCGATCGATTCCGCCACAGGAAGGGTGCTGGCTGAAGTCGTTTCCGGTTGGCTCATCGTGCTTGTAGCGTAGCCCGGCGCGCCTGGGTGGCAAGGGGAAGTCCGCTGGGGGGGAATCGTAAGCGGTTAACTCCCTTGAAGCTGACGGACGGCCGATGCGCGATACCCGGCTCAATTTCAGATCTTTTAACCCACGAGAAAACGGAGCAATGGGGGTAACGCCTGCCTTGTTGCCTTTTGACAACGGCCGCCGGAAGATCGATAATTCCGCCGCCATGTCCTCCCGCGTCAATTCCGTTTTCGCCGAGACACTGGGCATTCCGCTGGCCGGCGTGAGCGATGCGACCGCGCCGGAGAACACGCCGGAGTGGGACAGCGTGAAGGCGATGGACCTGGTCGTGGCGCTGGAGGAAGCGTTCGATGTCCGCCTCTCGACCAAGGAGATCATTTCCATGCGCACCGTCGGGATCGTCCGAAAGGTCCTGGCCGCGAAGGGCATCGAAGATGCCTGACCCTCGCGCGACGCACGCCGCGGTCGATGGCGAAAAGCGGCGCGGCGGGCAGATGAAGAGTCTGTGGCAGAACTATCAAACGCGCCTCGCCGCCGGTGAGGAGACCGCGCAACTGACGATCGGCCTCGCCGCCACTTTTACGGTGAACGGGCTCGTACCCTATTTCGGCGGGCCGCTGCTGGAGGCGAACCTGAAACCGGACTTCGTGCTGGGACCCTACCACCAGATTTTCCAGACGTGCCTCGATCCGCAGGCCGCGTTCGGCCAGGCGTGCGAGGTCATCGTGCTCCTGTTTCGTCTCGAAGATCTTTTTTACGACGACCTGGTCGCGGCCTGCCAAAGCGATGCGGCGGCGTTGCAACGGTGTCGCGAAAAACTGGATTGGCTCGTCTCCGCGTTGACCAACCTGGCCGCGACCTTCAGCGGCGCGATCCTCATCAACGTGCCACCGTTTCCCACCCTGCTGCCCACGCACGCGCGCAGCCTGGAGATGCCCCTCGGGCTCGGCCAGATGCATCGCGTGCTGACGACCGGCTTCGTGGAAAAGGTAGCGCGAATCAAGAGCGTGCGGCTGTTCGATCTCGACGCGTTGCAACGCGAGGCGGGCGCGGCGAAAGCGTTCGACGTGCGCCCCTGGTACCTGTATCACCAGCCGTACCCCGATGCGTTTCTCGGGGTGATCGGCAGCCAGCTCGCGCGCATCATCCTGGCGCAGCGGCGCGCGCCGAAAAAATGCATCCTGCTCGATTGCGACAACACGCTGTGGGGCGGGATCGTGGGCGAGGATGGCTTGGGCGGGATTCAGGTCGGCGAGGATTTTCCCGGCACGCCCTATCGCGACTTGCAGCGGCTGCTGCTCTATTACCGCCAGCGTGGAATTTTTCTCGCCGTGACGAGCAAGAACAACGAGGCCGATGTGCGCGAGGTTTTTGAAAATCATCCCGGCATGCTGCTCAAACCGGAGCACATCTCCGCGTGGCAGGTGAATTGGCAGCCGAAGGCGGACAACGCGCCGCTGATCGCAAAGGCGCTCCATATCGGGCTCGATAGCCTCGTCTTTATCGACGACAACCCGATGGAGATCGAGTCCATGAAGGCGGCTCATCCGCAGATCGAGTGCATTCTTTTGCCCGAGGAGACGGCCGACATTTTCGCCACGGTGCGCAAGGTCTCTTTCTTCGATCAACTCGACCTCACGGAGGAGGACCGCGTGCGCGCCGACATGATGCTGGCGGAGCAGAAGCGCGAGACTCTCGGCCGCACGCTGACAAAGGAGGAATTCCAGCGTCAACTCGGCCTGAGGGTGGAAATGTTCACGGCCAAGGAGGACGATCTTGACCGGGTGACGCAGTTGATCAACAAGACGAACCAGTTCAACCTGACGACGATTCGCCGCACGCTCGATGAGGTGCGGCAGTTGGCGAAATCGCATGCGATCTTCGGCGTGCAGGTCGCGGATAAGTTCGGCCATTACGGCCTGACTGGCGTGATCATTTGCGCGGTCTCGCCCGACGCGAAAACGTGGACGCTCGACACGCTGTTGCTCAGTTGCCGCGTGCTCGGCCGCGGTGTGGAAACCGCGCTGCTGGCGCTGCTGGCCCACGAAGCGCGCGAGCGGGGCGCGGAGACACTGCACGCCTCGTTTATCCCGACCGCGAAGAACGCCCCCGCCGCCACCTACCTGCCCGATCACGGCTTCCAATCGACGGGCGCGCCAACATGGTCGATCGCGCTCGACGCCCTAACGACAGCCTCCACCGCGACGCTGGTGCGCAACGGAAAAGTCCTCGCGCCGTCGCCCTAGAAGCGGGCGCCTTTTAACAACGGGTGCTTCGAGAGGCCTCAATCCGACCAAACGCGGAATTTGGCGGGAATGGCAAGCAGGACGCTTATGACCACGAGCAAAAGGGCCGAGTAGTAAAGCCCCTGTCGGAAACGGGCGTCGAAGTAGGTCACTTCCACCGCGCGCGCGGAGGCTTCCGGGGTCAGGGTCAACCAGCCGTCCTGATAGCTCGGTCGCTGCCAGACGCCGCCATCCGTGCGGTACCACCAGCCGTCCGTCGGACCGGCGGAGACCCGGAGCGGTGAGGGAACGCCGCTTGCCGCAATGAAAAGCGAGTTACCGGAAAAGCGGACCGGCAACGCCCCCTCCGGCGACGCCTCGGCGTGGGCAAGCGGCGCGGCGTTGACGTCCTCGAAAATGAGGCGGCGTGCATCGCGGTCGATTTCTTTCATGCCGGGGAGGCTCTCGATGGCGGCGAGTTGCGACGAGCGCGCGTCGACGATCCAGTAGCGCACCGCCCGGTTCTCGAAGGCCCGTTGGAAATCGGGCGTCATCGTGCCGGCGCAGAAATTGGGATAATCGAGATAGAGCGAAAACTCGATCTGGCGCTGGCTGACGAGCGGGTCGTAACCGCCCAGGCTGGGAAAGCCGTACCACGTGGCGTAGGCGTGCGAGAGATAGCGGTAGGCCTCGGCATCGGGCAGGTCGTCGGAGAAGGTGACGGTGCGGCCCAGATGGAAATCCATGCCGGGCGGCAAGGCGATTTTGTCCGGAGGGAGAATGGTCTGCGAGATGAAGTTAGCGTCGTGGAAGGCGAGCGAGATGGAGGCGTTGGCCACGGCAGTGAGTGCGATGACGGCGAGGGAGAGGCGGGCGCGCGTCCATGAGGCCGCCGCGTGGACCAGCGCGGCGATCAGGAAAAAATCGGCGAAGAGAAAGACTTTGAAGGGCCAACGAAGTTTATCGAAGAGCGGCAGCATCGTCAGCACCGCATGCGCGCTCGTGCATAAAACCAGCGCAAGGAGGCCGAGCGTGATGAGGACGAGGAGCGTGCGGCGGGTTTCCGGCTGCGCCAGAAAAAGGCGGAGGGTCATCGCAGGCAAAAGCAGCAGCGCGGGGCAATAGAGCGCGACGATGGAAAGGCCGATGATGAGGTTGCAATCGAAGCAGGCGAACGACGCGGCCAGGATGTCGCGCGGGTTGACGGCGTAGAGCAGCGCCGCGCCGACGGGTAGTGGATCGCGGCGCATGGCCGACTCCGCCGTGGCGTGGATCATGGGCAACAGGAGCGGCAGGGCGATCCCGATGCCGATGAGCGCGGCGAGGCCGAGATAATAGAGGACGGGCGGGCGACACGCGCCAGGTCGTGCGACGAATTGCAGGGACGTGTAAAGCACGAGAAACAAAATCGCGTAAGCGAAGCATTGGGCGTAGCCCTGCAGAAAGAGCAGCCCGGCGCTGCCGCCCAAGTAAAGAGACGCGCGGGGCGAGGGGCGGGCGAGCAATCGATCCAGTGCCCAGAAAAGCCACGGCAACCACGCGGCGACGATGAGCGTGAAAATCCAGCTCGCCCCGACGATCAAAACGAAGGGGTTGAGCACCCAGGCCAGCCCGCCGAGCGCGGCGAAGCGCGGTACGATGCCGCCCAGCCGCATCCACGCGTAAAAACCGACAAGGCCGAGCGCGAGGTGGAGCGCGGCGATCCAATCGATGGCCCAAATCGCATCGCCGGAAATGAACTTCGCCAGCGCGACACCCAAGTAGACCGGCGGATAAAGCACGGCCGTCTGTCCCTGCTGAAGGAAGGGCTCGCCCCCGTGCTGGTACCAGTTCACCTCGGCCAGACGGCCGGTTTCGGTCAGCACGCGGTAATCGTGCAGGTATGCGCCGGCGAACCAGCTCGCGTTGTCGTCGTGCAAAAAGTACCGCGGCCGCGCCGTCTCCATTGCGACGAGCAGCAGCCCCAACGCCACGAGCGCGAAAAACAAAGGCGAGCGCATCGGCCCCAGATGGTGCCCGCGCCGCGGAAAGAAAAACAGGATGTTCGACATGCCCCTGTTTTCTCACGAAATCGCGCCGGCGCGGTATAGCACCGTTTGCTGCGTTTCTAAAATTTGCTAAAAAGATTAGAAATTTAGCAAAAATAGAAAAGTGGCTCGGAAAAGGAGGGCGCGGACGGGTCTGGCAAATCCCGGCTTTTAGGCTATACTCGTAGGCATGATTGGATCAGAAGAAGACGAGTTGGGCATTGGGGAGAAGATCAGCATCAAAGACGTGCTCTACGAGAGCCGGTTCTTCATCGTGAACCTCCTCGGCCTATTTGGCCTGGCGTGGATCACCTACCGCCTCGTGCTCGGCTTCCACAATCCCCACGAGCTCTACGCCGGCCTGGCCACGCTCGCGGTGTGCCTCTTCAACGTCTACTGGCGCATGTTCTTCGTCACCGGCTTCCGGCACCGCTACTTCTCGCACCGCTCCTTTAAGAACAAAGTGCCCGCGTGGTTGAAGTGGGCCATCCGTACGCCTGCCGCGCAGGATAAGTACCTGAGGACCGTGCAGTTCATCGAGGCGTTCCTCGCCACGGCCGATGCGCAAAAGGGCGTCATCTGGTGGGCCTCGCATCATCGCCATCACCACAAGCACTCGGACACGGCGGAGGACCTCCACTCCTTCGATTACGTGAACAAGGAATCGGGCAGTTTCTGGAAGGCCTTCTATCACTCTCATGTAAAATGGGTGCTGATCAAGAAGTACAAGAAAGCCGATTACGACAAAGTGCCCGACCTGAGGAAGTACCCGGAGCTGATGTTCTTCGAGAAATCGCGCGGCTACCTCATCGCGCCGGTGCTCCTCGGCGTGGCCTGCTTTTTCCTCGGCAAAGTGACCGGTATCGGCTCGTGGGCGATGCTCTTTGGCGGCTTTTTCGCCAGCACCTTCTTCACCTATCACTTCACCTTCTTCATCAACTCGCTGGCGCACATGGCCGGCAAGGCCCGCTTCGACACGGGCGAGCAAAGCAAGAATTGCGCGTGGCTGAACCTGTTCACCCTCGGCGAGGGCTGGCACAATAATCATCACAACAAGGATATCGCCGCCTCGCAGGCCATCCTGCCGGAGGAAGTGCACAGCGACATCACCTACCAGATCATTCTGCTCCTGGAGCGGCTCGACCTGGTGAAGATCGTCTATAAGTACACCGACGAGGAAATCGCCGAGGCGCGCCGGCTCGACACCGAAGCCCGGCGCCAAAAGCGCACGGCGAAGAAACGCGAGCCCGAGACAGCCGGCGTGGCGTAAATTTCCGAAG
>CAZZWT010000105.1:0-9861 GCA_964657775.1 uncultured Candidatus Methylacidiphilales bacterium
TTTTTTAACTTATTCCGGTGGTGTCGGCCTGCTGGCCTCAACCACCGGCTACGGTTAGGGCAAGCCTCCGGCTTGCTAAAAACTGCCTACTCGGACTTTCGCAGAGGTCTCAACTTAACTATCCGAATCAAAAACAAAGCTCCTTTCCAACGACGAAAGCTTAATCCGTCGCGCGTGCTCACGCAACGGTTCCGGCGCAAGGGCCTGCGCCGTATAACTTCTCCCGCGACCGCCTACTTCTGCAAGACCGACTTGATCAGCTCCGTCTCCTTGGGATCGTACGGAGAGCCATCGGCGCGGAAAATATCGTGGAACCAAAGCGGCGGCTCGGCGCCGTACGGCTGCTTCCACGAGTCCCATGGATACTGCGTCTGGCTCCGGCCCGCGATCGAGCCCCAATTGTACGCGGCGACCTTCTCCTTTTTGAAGTAGGGCAGCATCGTCTCAAATGTGCTGCCTGGTCCGCGTGCCATGTACTCTGTGCAGAGAATCGGCCGCACGTATTCCTTGAGTGAGGAGAGGATCATCCGCGCTTCCTCGAGCGGCGTGTAGCAGTGAAAGGAAATCACGTCGGACGACGTCAATTGATACTTGTGCAGCGGCGAGAGCGTTTCCTTGATCCACGGCGCGCCGATCCATACTGCCGAGGTCAGCGGCTGCGTCGGTTCGGCCGCCCGCACCCAATCAAAAGTTTGCGCCAGCATCGGCAACATGAGCTCCGCTTTCTCGGCGGCGGGCAAATCGCGCGTGCCGTAAGCGTCGGTGTTGGCGTTATCCGGTTCATTCCAGACGTCCCACACCTGCACCCGCGGATCATCGCGGAAGTGTCCGACAAAGCCCCGGACGTATTCTTCGAGCCGCGGCCATTCCTTTTCATTCTTCAATGCCGGCACGCCTGGGGACTGCACCCAGAAACTATTATGCACGCCTGGCTCCGGCTCACGCTGCTTGCCCGCGTACGGGAAGGGATACCAGCAACTCTCGAAGATCACGAGCATCGTGCCGATGCCATGCTTCGCCGCGATCTCGAGGAATTGTTCCACGCGCGCGAGAAAGCCCCGTTCATCCTGCGCCCACGCGAGGTCATGGAGAAAGACGCGCACGCTGTTCATCCCAAGGCCGGCAATCCAGCCAAGTTCGCGATCGATCGTGGCCGGATCGAACGTGTCGGCCTGCCACATCTCCAGTTGGTTAATGGCGGTGCTCGGCAAATAATTGCAGCCGGCGAGGTAGGGCTGCGCGTTATACCAGGCCGTCGCCTTCTTGGCGTCCCACCGTTGGCCCTGGGCTTTTCTGCGTAAACTGGTTGTCGTTGTCGTACTCATGTAGCCTTAATATCGGGCGGCGTCGGACAAACTTGCGCGAAATGGTCGCACGTCGATGTAGTCCATGCCCGCCGCCTTCGCCGCGAGAAAGCCTGGTTCCGCGTCCTCGAAAACGAGACATCGCTTCGGGTCCACTTCCAGTAATTGCGCCGCGCGGAGAAAGAGCATGGGGTCCGGCTTGCCATGCGTCACCTGGTCCGAGCCGACGAGGAACTTGATCTTCTCGCGCGGCCCCACCGGCAGGTGCAGAAAGAGCAGAGTCTCGCGTACGATCTCGGTCAGGCCGCCGGAAGCCACCGCCACCTTCGCGTCTGGGGCGAGCCGGTTGAGCACGTCGATCACCTCCTGCACCGGGCCAATGCCGGGCAGCAATTTCACGAAGTTCATCTCCTTCTCATGCGCGAAGGCCTCGGGGTCAAACCCGTAACCGAAATCCTTGTTCAGCCGCTCCACGATCTGCCGCGCCGGCATGCCGCCGAAGCGGTAGAACATCGCCTCGGTAAAGTCCGAAGTGCGGCCCAGCTTGGCGTTGAGGGTTTCGCTCCACGCCTTGTAGTGCAGCGGCATCGTGTCGGCCAGCGTGCCATCGCAGTCGAAAATGTAGCCGTCGTATTTGGAAGCGTCGAAAGTGATCATGGTGATTTTAGATAATGATTATGATGATTTTTAAGGATTAGGTGAATTTCCGAAGTTGTTCCCACCATCATTAAAATCATCATAATCATTATCTAAATTCTCTTCAGCCTCATCACGGCCGATAAATTTGCGGTCCCAGCATAGCCAGAATGAAGGCGCCCAGCATATCAATTTCCCAAATGGTGAGCCGCCGCGATTCCTGCGGAATTTTCCCCAGGTCGGCTTCCATATCGGCCTCGGTGATGCCCCCCTCGAGCGCCAGCAGCATGCGGCGATCGTTCAGCATCGCGATAAATTCGTCCCGCTCCTCGCCGGTGATTTCCACCTGCCAGGGATCGCGCTCCTCCGCCAATTCATACTCGCGCAACCAGTTTTCCGCCAACGCCAGCCGCTCCGAGCGCAGTTCGCCTCGCGCATCGGCCAGCATCTCTTGCGATTCCTTCAGGTCATCGTCCATCTTGCTCAGCGTGATCGTCCCGTTCCAGTAGGCGCGCAACATCGGTGGCAGGCGAGACACATCCTCCTGGTAATGCCGCGCCATTCGCGCCAGCACATTGATGACAAAGTCGGCTTCCGGTTCCGTAAAGCTTAGCCGCCACTGCCCGGGGGCAAACTGCTCGGAGATCATGACTCCTGCTCCAGCGTCGCGTTGAGGCCAAAGCCCCGCAGCCGATGCACGATCAGCTCCGACTTCTCCCGCGTCTCGCGCGCGACCAGGCTCTTGCCGTTTTGGTGCACCTCCCACATGTGCTTGGAGGCGTCCTTCTCGTTCATCTTCAGCACCGTCTTGAAAACGTAGACGACGTAATCCATCAGGTTCACCGGGTCGTTCCACACGATGACGGACCACCCGCGGGAGAACGCCTCTTTCAGCTTATCTTCGACGTCGATGTCGGGGCTCGTCTGCGTGCCGGGCTTGGCATCGGCGTGAATCCACGCCGGGCCGGCGAAGTGCGTCTCGTCGGGAAGTTCCGCGACGATCGCATTCCCCGTTCTGTTGGTGGCCGACGACCTCCGGGCGACAGAGGCTGAAGACGAACATGTGACAATCTGCACGTTATTCTGACTGTGAGGATTTTCCGAGCCCGTCGCCCTTAGGTCAACGGCTACCCACGGAAGGAGATCGGCCTTAATACCTCGGCGTCTCGGGGTCAATATCTTCGCTCCACGCATCGATTCCACCTGCGACATTTTTGATCTTCCTGAATCCGGCATCGTAGAGCAGTTTCCACGCCTTACCGCTCCGCGCGCCGTCCTTACAATAAAGCCAGATTTCCCGCGCGCTATCGAGTTCATGCATCCGCTTGCTGAATTCGGCCAGCGAAATCTGCTTCGACTGGGGAATCTGCGCGATCTTCGCCTCGAAGGGCTCCCGGATATCGAGCAGGTCGATCTCCGCCGGAATCCGCCCGGCCTTCAGCGCCGCCTCGACGTCCTCGACTTCGATCTCCTCCACATGGACCGATTTCACCTGCTGCGCCGGGCTCACCCCGCAGAAAAAGTCGTAATCGATCAGCTCCGTGATCGTTTTGTTCTGACCACAAAGCGGACATTTCGGGTCCTTGCGCAGCTTGAGCTCCTTGAACTTCATCTTCAGCGCATCAAAGAGCAGCAACCGGCCCATGAGCGGATCGCCCTGGCCGATAATCAGCTTCACCGCCTCGGTCGCTTGGATCGTGCCGACCACGCCGGGGAGCACGCCGAGCACGCCGCCCTCGGCGCAGCTCGGCACGCTACCCGGCTCCGGCGGCTCGGGGTAGAGACAGCGATAACAAGGACCTTGCGAGGCCCAGAAAACCGTTGCTTGGCCCTCGAAGCGGAAGATCGAGCCGTAGACGTTCGGCTTGTCCAGAAGCGCGCAGGCATCGTTCACCAGGTAGCGGGTCTGGAAATTGTCCGTGCCATCGATCACGATGTCGTAATCCTTCAGCAGCTCCAGCGCGTTGTCGGAGCGCAAGGAGGTCTCATAAGTCTTGATGTCGATCTGCGGATTGATGTCCTTCATCATCTCCACGGCCGAAAGCGTCTTGGCCTTACCCACGTTGCCCGTCTTGTGGATGATCTGCCGGTGCAGGTTCGAGAGGTCGACCGTATCGAAATCGACCACGCCGATATGCCCTACGCCCGCCGCCGCCAAGTAGGCCAAAATGGGCGCACCCAGCCCGCCCGTGCCGATCACGATGACCCGCGCGGCTTTGAGCTTCTGCTGCCCCTCCAGCGTCACCTCTGGCATGATGAGATGGCGTCCATAACGACGAATCTCTTCATTGGTGAAGGTCACCTCCCGGTAGACCTTGTTGATGCGGGGGATAAAACTCATGGGCCCTCTATTATGGGGCCAAAACCGGCCTCCGCAAGTCTCCTGAGCCCCCTCCATCCCGCCTGGTTTTCTAAATTCGCTAAATTTCCAATCTTTTTAGCAAATTTAGCAAACGCAGCAAACGGTGCTATACCGCCCTTTCCGGATTTGGGGGCAGAATGGGAACATGATAACTGAGATCGCCAGTAGGTCGCCGGGCCGGCCAAGATTGCAAAAGCTTAATATTCGGTCTTGGAAGGCTTGCCACAAAACGGTACTAAATAGGTCCAGCTTGGACACGAGAAAGTCGTCCAAATGCTTGTTCATGAAGAAATTCGATTCCGTTGTCACTGTTTTCGAGGAAGTGGTGTCTCGATTTCCGGATAACAGCGCGGTTCGATGTCAAGGCCGGTCATGGACCTATCACGAGCTGAACGCGCGCGCCAACCAACTCGCCGCTCGATTGCGCCAGCTCGGCATCAAGCCCGATTCCCTCGTCGCCATTCACCTCAGCCGCTCGTTTGAGCTGATCGTCGCCCTTCTCGCTGTCCTCAAGGCCGATGGCGCCTACCTTCCGCTCGACCTCGCCAGCCCGGAGGATCGCCTTCACTTCATGGTGGAAGATTCCGCCGTCAACGTCGTCTTGACCGACTCCGCGCACGCGTCACATTTCTGTAACTTTGGCGGCACCATCATTCTTCTCGATGACGAGGCCGGCGCGCTGGCAGGAGAATCGCGCGATAATCAGCCATCCTCCGTCGGCCCGGCCAACGTCGCCTACGTCATCTACACCTCCGGTTCCACCGGCCAGCCCAAGGGCTGTCTTGTCACGCACGAGAACGTCGCGCGCCTCTTCACCGCCACCGATGCCTGGTTCAAGTTCGGCCCCACCGATGTCTGGACGCTCTTCCATTCCTTCGCGTTTGATTTTTCCGTATGGGAAATCTTGGCGCGCTGCTCTACGGCGGTGCGCTCGTCATCGTCCCCTACGAAACCAGCCGCTCGGCCGAGGCGTTCCGCGACTTGCTTGTCCGCGAGAAGATCACGGTGCTCAACCAGACGCCTTCCGCCTTCCGCGCTTTGGTCGCGGCCGACGCCGCCAAGCCCAAGGCCGAGCTGGCGCTGCGCACCCTCGTCTTCGGTGGCGAGGCGCTCGACTTTCCAAGCCTCGCCCCATGGTTCGATCGCTACGGCGACGAGCAGCCCAAGTGCATCAACATGTACGGAATCACCGAAACCACGGTGCATGTCACCTACCGCCCCATCACGCGGCAGGACGTCGCAGCCCACTCCGGCAGCAACATCGGTGTGCCGATTCCCGATCTGCAGATTTATCTCGTCGACGAGCAGGGTCGGCGCATTACCGGGGCCGAGCCGGGCGAAATTCTCGTTGGCGGCACAGGCGTGGCCGCGGGCTATCTCCATCGCCCGGACCTGACCCGTGAGCGCTTCATCCCCAACCCCTTCGAGCCGGAAAAGAGCGCGCGCCTTTACCGCACGGGCGATCTCGCGCGGCAACTCGCCAACGGCGATTACGAGTACGTGGGCCGCATCGACCAGCAGGTGAAGATTCGTGGCTACCGCATCGAGCTGGACGAAATCAATTCCGTGCTGGCGCGCTATAACGGCGTGCGCGAAAGCGCCGTCGTCGCCCGGGCCGAGCCGGGGGAGGAACCGCGCCTCATCGCCTACCTCATTGTTGCCGATCCGAGGACGCCGCCCGCCGTCGAAGCCCTGCGCGCCCATCTTGCGGCCAAGCTGCCCGCCTACATGGTCCCGGCCGCTTACGTCTTTCTGGAGAAATTTCCGCTCACGCTCAACGGCAAGCTCGACCGCGAGAAGCTGCCCGCGCCCGGGGCGGACCGGCCCACGATGGAGGCCGCCTATGTCGCGCCGCAGGGCGACCTGGAGGAAAGCATCGCCAAGATCTGGCGCGCCATCCTGCGCCTGGACAAGGTGGGGGTGAACGACAATTTCTTCAACCTGGGCGGCGACTCCCTCTCGGCCATGAACATGCTCGCGCAATTGGAGAAAGTGACCGGGCGCGTGGTCGGCGTGCGTCCCATGCTGCTGGGCGGCACCATCCGCGACCTCGCCGCTGCGGTCGCCGACAAGGCGTTAGTCGGCCCACCGCCGATGATGATTTGCACGCAATCCGGCAACGGGATCGATCCGTTCTTCTTCGCCCATGGCGACTACATGGCCGGCGGATTTTACTGCCAGAGAATCGCGCAGATGATGGGCCCCGAGCAGGCCTTCTACGCCATTGCCCCGCACGGCACGTTTGGGGGCGCCCTCCCGGCCACGATTGAGGAAATGGCGGTGGATTATATCGCGCAGGTCCGTTCTGTCCAACCGCACGGGCCTTACCGGCTTGGGGGTTTTTGCAATGGGGCGGTGACGATGTATGAAGTGGCGCAGCAATTGATTCGCGCCGGGGAGACGGTGAGCGTGCTGGTGCTGCTCGATCCGCCGGACCTCTTTTTCTTCATCCTGCGGCGCCGGATCATGGCGATCGGCAAGTTTCTCGGCCTGTCCGAGGGCCAAGGCCGCACCGTCTACCAGCGCATCGCCGAAGGCGTCGAGATTTGGAGGGAGCACGGCGCGTTCACCTTCGGCCAGGAGGTTGCGATCCGGACCGTTCGGTGGGCCGAACGGAAGTACAAGGGCTTCTTCGCGCTGCCCGTCGATGATTCCAAGCTGAATCTGAACTTTCACTATTACGAGGCGCTGGCCCGTTACGAACCGTTGTCCTGCGTGGGTTCCGGCAAGGTCTACATCATTCTTCGCGAAGGTGAAAGCTTCCGGCACCCGAAACAGAAGAGCTACTGGAGCCGCTATATCGCTTATCCGCAATTCGAGGTCGCGCCGGGAAACCACCTCGAGTTCAAGGGCAGCGTGGACGAGATCTCCCGGATCATCGCGAATGCGTTGAAGAAGGGGACTTAGGAGAGAGCGAGCCCTGAAGCTCAAGGCTTCCGCGGCGGCTGCTTCTTCGATCACTTAGTTCGCGCTTGATTTACGCCGCGCAGAAATTGAATCAACCCGCCGCCCATCGCGGCACAGGACATCAGGTAAAGACCGCCATGCGTTTGACCGAAGGAAGTTAGCGCCATCGAGAGGGTCACGCCCGAACCGCCGGCAAACCCGAGCGCGCCGAAGATCATGTTGCGTGTGCCCATCGACCGCGGGTTGCGCGCGAAGGCGGGGTCCGGCCAGTCGCCCGGCGCTTCGTCCTCGCTGACTCCGGGCCGCACCTGCTCCATGGGCGCCGGGCGTACAGACTCCAGCTCCGCCGGGCCCTCGCTTGGCGTCACCCGCCGGGCAGGTTCCTTTCGCGCGACTTCCCGGATCTGGGGGGAGGGCCTGGCCTCGCTCGCGGGTGCGGGCTTGCCGGTGGCGGGCGAAAGCGTCCGGATCCCAATCCGCCGCGCGGGCGGGGAGGCGAAAGACGTCGGGCTGGTCGAATGGAGTCCCGCCGTGCGCCGCGGCGGTATCCACTGGGGTAACCCGGTGGTTTTGGGAGGCGGCGCGGGTGCGGTCACGGGCACGTGGCCGGGCGGCATCACGCCTGGAATTTGCTCCAGCGTCATCCAGTTCGGCGCGCCTTCGTACCAGGCATAATCCTCCGGCAATAATTCGCCGGACCGGAGGTAATGCTGCAAATCCTCAATCGTGTAAGGACCAAAATCCCCGTTTTCGCGATGGATAAAGATCTCCATTTATAACGGCCTTTATAGGACGGAGCCGGGCGGCGTGAAAAGGGGGAAAGAATCCAGCATGATTCGAAAGGACCGACGGTAAATGATTTCGAGAGGCGACGACTCCCCGCACGCTTCCAGTCGAAAAACCGGCGAGCGATCGGCCACTGGCTGCGGTCTACTCCACGTATCGGCTCAAGCGCATCGTCTGCGTGCGACGGATGCTCTCGTTGATATCGATGAAGAGACGTGCGGTCTCAGCGGCCCCTTTATTAACCTTCCGCACCGGGCGTAGAATGCTGCCGGGTTTAGAAGGCGTGGGATAGGGCTTCGGTGTCATGGTCGACGTTAATTAGCAAACCTTGTACCAAGAACAGCCTTCTAATCAAACACAGCGAATTTATTTTGCAAATTGCACTGTCTTAAGCTTCTCCTCTACAGCGTAATTTCGTTGTTATGATGTATAAAGCGTAAAAACGTCAGGCCCGTTTCGCCGTAATTCCGATGGCGGATTATTCCGAAAGCCCCGGCATTTTGGAGTTGCTGACCGGCATAATGTTCCCACACGAAGTGACCATCGGGCGAAATGAAAGGGATGAGCTGGGTCAAAAGTGGGTCTTCATCGAGCGAGCCGATTTCTTTCGTGTAGGGCGGATCGGCAAAAATCAGGTCGTAACGTTCGACCGGCGCTTGGGCCAAAAAGGTCTCAACCGGCGAGTGGCGGACGTCGCCCTGCAGCTTGCAGTGGGCGAGGTTCTCACGGATGACCTGCACGGCTTCCTTGTCCTGCTCGACAAACGTGGCGGAGGCCGCGCCGCGGCTCAGCGCCTCGATCCCGAACGAGCCGGTGCCAGCATAGAGATCGAGCACACGCGCCCCGGGCACAATATCGGCGAGGCTGGAGAAAATCACCTGCCGGATGCGGTCCTGCGTCGGGCGCAACTGATGGCGCTTGGGTGATTTGAGGTGAAGTCCACCGGCAGTGCCGGAGATGACGCGGAGAGGCATTCGGTCATTGTAGCGGCCGTCGATGACGGTCGCACCTTTATTTCCGCCCGTTGATATTTACACGCGCCGCTGCAGGTTGTCATCGACCACCTCCGCATCAGCCAGAGAGAGACGCTCGCGGCCATCCGGCGCGAGAAATTCGGTGTTCATGCCGACAAGGGCGGAGACCTACGCGGTTGGTCACACGGCGGGAATAGCTCTGGACGCCATTCGCGTAGGGCTGTGAAAAGAAGATGGATGCGCTGAAAGCAAAGCGAGATGAGTAATCCTTTGGAACGCGATACTGTTTTGATCCAAAGGTAGTCCTTTTGGACCTTAAGGGATTCGATGTCACGAGGATCAATCTCGATCCTCGCGCTCCATTTTTCGTGGACGATTTTCGAATCTTCAATGCGAACGCGTTCGCGTGAAAAGGCATAGATCTTGAAGAGACAGGCCGAACCCAGTATCGCACAGAAAGCACCCATCGCGGCAGGGGATCTATCTTTCGGAGGATGAATCAGCGCAAATACTTCCAAGGAAACGGCGACTACCAGCAGGGCGATCCCCATGATGCTGAACGTCCAAATTAACGAACGAACTGGCATGAGAACAATCGGTCGGGGCGGCATTGGGTCCGCCGTCGGAAGCGTTCGCTTTAGGATTCGTTTCGCCGCCAAAGCAGCTACCCATGCGCCCAAGATCGATCCGCCGATTATAAGTGGTGCCTCGAAAGGGTGAGAGTGCGGCGGCTGCACAGCGAATTCCTCAATCCCAAACCAACGTCGCGCACGGCTTATCCGGGGCCGTATCGTGCAGCCGCACATGGGGTCGGCCCACCGACTCCAACTTTTGCCCCACCGTCGTTCGCGCATGGAGCGGGCTGTTGCAACCGGAGCTGAGGTGCCCGAGG
>CAZZWT010000106.1:0-9851 GCA_964657775.1 uncultured Candidatus Methylacidiphilales bacterium
TGAAAAGGAGCGGTCCCTTCGCGGTAATCGTGTCGGACATGAAAATGCCCGGGATGGACGGGAGCACCTTTTTGAATGAGGCCAACTACCTGGCCCCGGAGGCGGTGCGCGTCATGCTGACGGGAAATAGAGATCAGGAAACGGCGATGCGTGCCGTCAATGAGGGCCATGTCTTCCAATTGGTCACGAAACCATGCGATCCCGAAATGCTCTCGCAAACGATCCATGCTGCGGTCCGGCAGCACCAATTAATCGCCTCCGAGCGCGAGCTTCTCGAGCAAACCTTGAACGGAAGCGTTAAGCTGTTGACCGATGTTTTATCGATGGCCGATCCCGCCGGTTTTGTTAAGACCACCCTACTGAGGGATTACGTTTTCAACTACCTCGATTTAAATAGAAGTGTTGCTTCGCCTCGCTGGGAAATAGAGATCGCTGTGATGCTCGTCAACTTGGGACAGGTTGCTGTTCCCCGTTCTCTCTTGGAAAAGGAGGGCTCCGGTACAGTCCTATCGGAAGCGGAAAAAGAAATCCTGGAGCGAATCCCCGAGATCGGATTTGACCTCCTCGTCAACATTCCCCGCCTGCATCACGTCGCTGAGGTTGTCCGGTATCAACGCAAGAATTACGACGGTTCGGGATTTCCCAAAAACGAGATAAAAGGCGATGAAATTCCCTATGGCGCGAGACTTATCAAAGTGCTCAAAGACTTAATCGAAAAGGAAGCGAGCGGCCTGTCGCGGGCAGCAGCATCGGCTTTGCTCCGCGCCCGCAAAGGGATTTACGACCCGAAGATTCTTGAGAACTGCGCTCTCCTAAAGATCCAAGCGTCGCCCGAACAAGAGGCCGAACAGGTAGCCACGATTCTGATCGCCCAATTAACGAACAAGCATGTCCTCGTTAATCCGTTAGTCACGAGGGCCGGCATGGTAATCGCGCCCAGCGGAACGGAAGTAACCAATGTTGTTATCGAAAAAATCCGCAACTTCCGCAGTCTTCATGTCTTGCAGGAGCCCATCCAAGTGAGGGTACGCAGCTCTTTAAAATGAACCTTTCAAGCACCGTTGGTTAAAGCAAACTCAACTCGCGCTTCCGTTCCCTCGCCCGGTTGGCTCGACATCGTAAGCTTTGCGTGACACAGGGCGGAGAGTTTTTGAACCAGAAACAATCCGAGTCCAAGGCCTTGTTGTTCGTATTTCGTTCGGTCGAATTGCGTAAACGCGCCAATTTTACTCAACTGCTCATCCGTCAATCCTCTGCCATGATCCGTGACGAGCAAGGAGCCGTCGTTGGTGAATTCGACCTCTATCGGCGTTCCTTGACGGGAAAATTTGCACGCATTGTCGGTGAGTTCCTCGACGATGCGAGTAAGGTCTCCCGGTTTGATCGAAATGGGGCAGGCATTTATGCGCACGATTAGGTCAGCCTGGCGTTTATTCAACCGCAGAGCCTCCGCCACGCCAGCGCGAATGCTTTCCTCCACTTGGTGAGGCGCCAGCAATCCGACGAGCGGTTGCGGGGAAATATTTTGGAGATCGAGGATCAAGAGATAATTGCGGAGCGTGCGGTGAAGTCGAAGGGCCGATAGATGAACGTCACTCAGAATTTCGCGAATCTCGTTAGCCGATAGCCCTTGAAAGTCCTCGCTCAATATCTCCACCAGCCCAATGATCCCGCCTAGGGGCGTGAAGCATTCGTGTGGTAATTGCGCCGGTACGGACGACCTAAGCTCGGCCAGTATTTGGTCTTCCACGCGCCAACTGATCGACGCTCGCTCGAATCGGGCCGCTACACAGCCAAGCAGGGCCTTCATGCTCACCGGCTTGACGAGGAAGTCGTCGGCGCCGTCTTCCATGCCTTTACGCGGCGTGATCAACTCGGGCTTGCCTGTCATCAGGACGATCTGCCTGGACTTCAGCTCTGGATCGGCTCGAAGATCTCGGAGCAGGGTTGATCCGTCCCCCCCCGGCATGTGGATGTCACTCAGGATCAGGTCGGGAAGATGCTGCCGCGCCATGGCCAAGCCCGTCAAACCAGAGTCTGCTTCAATGACATGATATCCGCTTCTACGCAGCACCGATCCAAAGCTAAGACGCATTTCCTCATCATCATCGATTAGCAGGATTGTTTTCATGACGCGACGCGGAGTAAATCGAACCCTACGCAGAATTATAAATGCCCCCTCGAAACTTCCTCAGTCCCTACTACCCGTTCGACCTACATTATTCCCGTTCCGCCCACGATCTCCAGAAAATTGCTCTGCGAATAGTGCCTTACCGCCAAGCCCTATCCCTATCAGGCCCCCATACTTGTCGCCGGAGCGGCGGGATCAGCCTCGAAATGGATATTTTCAATTAGAAACCAGAGCGTGTCTTCATCGCGGATGACCAGTTCAAAAATCGTCAGCTTCGGAATAAGGCAACCGACGCTGGCGAAGTGCGAGGGCAGGGGCGGGAGCCACAACCAAATTCAGAATTGCGGAGGGCAAAGAAAAAGCACGCCACGATCGGGCTTCGGCGTTAGTTTGGATTATGAGCAAAGCGCAAAAGCTGGTGAACCGGGCGATCGAGACGCTGACCCGGCGCCTGCACAATCATTTGAACGACCAGAAGGCGTTGGCGGAAATCCGCGGTTTTCTCGATCGCACGGAAGACGACGGCGTGGGCACGGCCTCGGACAAGGTGAAGCAGGTGCGGGAGGTGATGCGGAAGCATCACGACTTCGTGCTGAATGACAGCCAAGCGATGCAGGAGCTGTATGCGCTCTTCGGGCTGAAGGCTTAGCGTTTTTTTACGGATCGGGCACTAGGTGGACGAGTCTACCGTGGAGGCATGCTCCAGGCGCGCAAGCAGCCAGGCCTCGATGCGGTCGAGGGCCTGCGCCTTGTCGAAATCGTGGAGGAGGAGGTGGAACGACTCGGGGAAGAGTTGCTTTTCCTTTTCGCGGCTGCCGAGGCGGGCGAAGAATTGCTCGACTTGGGCGGGCTTGATGAAGACGTCGTGGGCGGCGTAGACGACGAGCAACGGCACGGTGACGCGCGGCGCGGCGTCCATGCAACCGCCAATGAGGTCGAAAAGGCACTTGAAGAAGCGGATGGTGAAGCTGCCCAATTTGTGTGGCGCGGTCTCGAACCAGGTGCGATGGGCTTCGTCGCGGGTGACCCATTTCTCTCGAACGTTTTTATCGCGCTTGGCGTATTTGCCGACCTCGACGCGATGCAGCGGATGGACGAGGAGGAAGAAGCGGAAGACGAGGTGCTGCCACCAGCTGGGATTGCCCGGCACGACGACGACGGGGGAAGCGAGCACGAGGCCGGCGGGTTGATCTTCTGCCCTGGCCTGCGCAAGGAAGCGGGTGAGCAGCGCGGCGCCCATGCTCTCGCCATAATAATAGATGGGCACGCCGGGGTGGCTGCCGCGCACAAGGGCGAAGAAAGCGCTGAGGTCGGCATACCAGTCGGCAAGGCGGACGAGATCGCCGCGCCGCTTGGGATTGGGATCGCTCCCCTGCCCGCGCAACTCGAGGGCGAAGGTGAGCACGCCATGTTGCAAAAGATGCGCGCCGAGCGGCTCGAAATCGAGCGCGGCGCCGCTGAGTCCATGCACAGCGACGACAACGGCGCGCGGCAACAGGCCCGTCTTCACGTTCGCGCCCCAGACGGAATAAGGGAAAGATTGGCCGTCGGGGGCAGTCCAGTGGTGGCGCGTGCAGGTGGTGAGCTTTCCGGCGATCTCGGTACTCATTGCGGCCAATCCTGCAGCTTGGAATGTTGCGTATCTATCATGCGATCGCCCCTGATGTTGATCGCAGCGTAACTTGAGCGCGCCTCATGAGTTTCGCGCAGTATCACACCCCAGGAATAGCCTGTGAAATCGACCGACGTATCGCCCTCAAATTTAGCACCAGGCCGTTGCACAGCGAGGTAATCGCGCGCGATTTTGATCGCCTCATCCTTCTTGAGATAGGAATCGCTATCCTTCTCGTCCGGCCACAGCGGATCGACAGCAAAGCAATCATCTAATTCGCCCTGAAGCACGCCAACGTATTCACCCTTTCCGCCTCCCGGCTTAAGGAAGAAACGGTAGCGCGCACCAATCTGCAGGAGAATGCGCTCAGGCCCATTCCCCATCGGCTCGCGATACTCGTCGGGATCGAGTATATCGTAGTTCAGCTCGAACTCCGCTGGCTTTGTTCCCTTAAATGTGTGGAGCACCTTCACTCGCGCCCTCAGCCGCACAAAATAAAAAACCTCAGGTCCAACACCTGGAAAAGGGACCTCGCTCTTGATTCCCGTATTATCCACCGAGACAATCGTGCCGGTACAAATGAAGGTCGCCCAATTTTCCATTTCGTCGGGCAAATAGAAATGGACTAGTCTCGCCTGTAGGCTCGACCCACAAAGAAAAAAAGCCATCACCGAAGCGATCCAAGACGAGCGACAGCGCATACGCCAGTCTCGCGCCTGAACAGATAAACTCAAGCGGAAGGTGCCGATGACTTGAGTTGGTAGGTGACAACACCTGGCTCCGTCTCAACCGGACCAGAGGTCTCCGGTTCGGGAACATCACCGACCTGCTCATCCTCAATCTGCGGGCCGCGGCGTTTGAGTTTGGCGAAAAATTCGACGAGGGTTTCCGCCAGCTTCGGGCCGACGCCTTCAATTTCGGTGATTTCCTCCACCGTCGCATTGCGCAATTTATCGATCGAACCGAAATGACGCAGGAGGAGTTTCTTCCGGTTCTCGCTCACGCCGGGGCAATCATCCAGGAGGCTTTCGCTCACGCGCTGCTTCATCAAAATCTGGTGGTAACCGTTGGCGAAGCGATGCGCCTCGTCGCGGATGCGCTGGAGCAGCCGGATCGCGCCCGAGGAATGATCGATGACGAGCGGATCGCTGATGCCGGGGCGGAAGATTTCCTCGCGCTCCTTGGCCAGGCCGATGACCGGCAGGTCGGCGAGGCCGAGCGCGTCGAGTTCCCGCTTCGCGCTGCTGAGCTGGCCCTTGCCGCCATCGACCACCACGAGACTCGGGCGCCGGATGCCCTCGGTCAGCACGCGCGAGTAGCGGCGCTTCACCACCTCTGCCATGCTGGCGAAATCGTCCTGGCCCTCGACCGTCTTGATGCGGTAGCGGCGATAGTTGCTCTTGTCCGGTTTGCCGCCGGAGAAGCAGACCATCGACGCGACTTTGTGCGTGGTGGAGATGTTGGAGATATCGAAGCACTCGATGATCGCGGGTGTATCCTTCATGCCGAGCGCCTCCTGCAACGCGGTCATGTCCTCGTTCGGCCGCACGGTGGTGACGAACTGCCGCGCGAACCGCTTGGTCGGTTGCGTGGTGCGGCGCAGGTCATCGAGCAGGTTGCGGATCTCCGCCGCGCGCTCGAAGTCGAGCCGCTCCGCCGCTTTCTTCATCTCTTCCTTGAACTCGGCCAGCATCTCGCCCGCCGCGCCGTCGAGGAATTCGCACGCCTCCTTCACCTTCGCGATGTAACCGGCACGGGTGATTTTGTTCACGCAGGGCGCGGAGCAATTTTTGATAATGTGCTGCAGGCAATGGCGGAAATCGTTCTCGCCGGGGAGCTCGGGCCGGCAGGTGCGGATATGGAATTTCTTGCGGATGAGCGCGAGCGTTTTGCGCAGCGAACCGGAATGAGCGAAGGGCCCGAAGTAACGCGCGCCGTCGTCCTTCTTCATGCGCGTGAGCAGGAAGCGCGGGAACGGGTCGTTGAGGTTGACCTTCACGAGCAGGAACTTTTTATCGTCACGGAAGCTGATGTTGTAGCGCGGCCGGTATTCCTTGATCAGCTTGCCTTCGAGCAGCAGCGACTCCGGCTCGCTCTTGACCGTGTGCGCCTCGAGGTCCCAGATGCTGTCGAGCAGCGCGAGCGTCTTGCGATCATGATGATGCCGCCGGCCGGGATGGAAATATTGGCTGACCCGCTTGTGCAGGTCACGCGCCTTGCCGACGTAGATGACGCGATTGAAACGGTCCTTGAACAGGTACACGCCGGGCTTGTGCGGCAAATCGCGCACCTTGGGCATGACATCGGGACGTTCAGCGACCATCCCTACATTATGGCATATGGGGCAAGAGAGGCAGGACCAAATTTCCAAATGAGCCAAATTAACCAAGGGAAGAGGTATCGCACGGAGGCGCAGAGGCGCGGAGAAGGAACTGAATTTGGGTTCTGAACTCCGTGCCTCAGTGCCTCCGTGCGAACCAGCCTTTCCTCTGCCATTCGGAAATTTAGTTTATTTAGTAATTTGGTTATGCCTTTCTGGCTTCGGATTTCCCTGAAACGATTTCGGGTTCCCCTCGTCATAGAGTGTGATAGCGTTCAACGGTATGCCGCTGGAAACCCACTTTCATAAGGAAGCCGCGCAGGAAGTTCCCGGCTCGGTACCGCTCCGCAGTTTCAAGCCGAAGAACAAGCGACGCGTGCTCTGCGCGTTCCCGCGGTACAGCTACAGCTTCGGCACGTTCAACCATGCGTTTCCGCTAATGGGCGATGTGAAGGGCTTTATGCCGCCGCAGGGCATCCTGCTCGTGACAGCGATTATTCCGCCGGAGTGGGAGGTCAAGTTTGTCGACGAAAACATCGCGCGGGTAACTCCGGAGGAATTCGAATGGGCCGATGTGGTCTTCATTTCCGGCATGCACATTCAGCGGAACCGCATCCACGATCTCGCGCGGCGCGCGCATGATGCGGGCAAGGTGGCCGTGCTGGGCGGGCCGTCGGTTTCGTCCGCGCCGGATTATTATCCCGATTTCGATTACCTGCATTGCGGCGAGCTCGGCGATGCGACGCTACGGCTTTTCCAGCACCTGGATGAAACGGTGGAGCGGCCCGAGCAGCAGAAGATTTTCCGCACGGTCGATCGGTTGCCGATGGCCGATTTCCCCACGCCGGCCTATGACCGCATCAAGGTGCGCGATTACCTGCTCGGCTCGGTCCAGTTTTCCAGCGGGTGTCCTTTCACCTGCGAGTTCTGCGACATCCCCGCGCTCTATGGCCGCAACCCGCGCCTGAAGACGCCGGAGCAGGTGGTGAAGGAACTCGACATGCTTTACGAGGGCGGTTGCGTCTCGGTCTACTTTGTGGATGACAATTTCATCGGTAACCCGAAGGCGGCGGATGCGCTGCTGGATGCGCTGATCGCCTGGCAGCAGCGGCCCGATCGCGATTACTACATGCGGCTGGCCTGCGAGGCGACGCTGAACATGGCGGGCCACACCAAGATCCTGGAGAAGATGCAACTGGCCGGCTTCAACAATTGTTTTTTCGGCATTGAGACCCCCGATCCGACAGCGCTGAAGGCGATGAAGAAGGGGCAGAACATGCGCATGCCGATCCTGGAGGCGATTGAGACGGTGAACAAATACGGCATCGAAGCGGCTTCCGGCATCATCATGGGCCTCGACACCGACACCGACGAGACGCCGCAGGCGCTGATGGACTTTGCGGATGTCTCGAACATTCCGATCATGACGGTGAACATTCTCTACGCGCTGCCGAACACGGCGCTCTACACGCGGCTGGAGAAGGACAATCGCGTGCTGCCGGCGGAGAAGGCGGAGAATCGCGACTCGAACATCGTGTTCCTGCGGCCCTACGAGAAAGTGGTGAAGGATTGGCAGAAGGTGATCGCGCACGTTTTCGGCGCGGAGAATCTCTACAAGCGTTACGCCTATAACGCGGAGCACGTCTATGTGCACCGGATCAAGCCGAAGAACCCGGCGCGGCAGGCGACGTGGCCGAACATCAAGCGCGCGCTGGGAATTTTCCGCCGCATCCTGTGGCGCGTCGGCGTCTGCGCTGATTATCGAAAGCTGTTCTGGAAGATGATGTGGCACGAGCTGAAGCAGGGCAACATCGAGACGATCTTCCAAGTCGCGATGGTGGCGCATCACCTGATCACCTACGCCCGCGAATGCACCGAGGGCAAGATGCAGTCGAGCAACTACTCGATCCGCCGCGTGGAAGAAGAACGCGAAAGTGAAGAGTTGGCGGCGGCGTAAGGTTTTGCCATGAAACTCCGGTCGTTAATCCGCCGGATTGCCTTCGTGGTACTGGTCGGTTGCGTGCTCGGCATCGCACTTTTCTTCCTGGATCCAATCAACCGCTTATCCTTGCGGCTGCGCCTAGCCGATTCTCGCGGCACCTTGACCTTCGACGGTCCATGGGGCGGTTACCGCGCGACCTCACCGATCGACGCCGCACAGAACTTCACCCGGAATGATGACAGAGTGAGGATCGTCGAGCTTCGGCGCATCTTGCTCCCAAGATCGACATCCGCGGAAGTCTATGGCGCGCTTGTTGTCATCAATTACCGCACGACGTCACTCCTTATCGTTCATGAACACGATAACGAATGGCTGGTTCGAGGCTTTTGATATTCTCTTGTTCCCAAATTTTATTTGGGAACGCACTTGCTGAGGCAATTTCATTGCCGATCCGTTGGGCGACAGTCAGCGCGAAGTGAAACTTCGCGGGGATCAAGTGGCGTTCCCAAGTGAAACTTGGGAACGAGAGAAAAATCATTTCGGACTGCGCCCCTAAGAAGTCAAGGCGGAGTAACGGGGCGATTCCAGACATTATCACTTAGCGTCTTCATGCTCTCGGTGTGTTCCGCGCGGCATTCAGCATCGATTTTCATCATTTTCATCGTCTGTTCCGGCGTCATCACCCATTCCTTGGGCAAGGCGGCACGACACGTCGTACATGTAGGCGACCGACAGTCCACTACCAGTGCATTGCATTTCGGGCAGCGATGCGGTTCCATCGCGCAACCTAATTTAAAACGCCAGCGCGGACAACTTGCCGGTCTGGCGCTTGACCATTTCGACCAAGCTTTCCTTAGTCTTGAGGCCGAGCATGTCCTCGATCTTTTGCGTGATGGCGGGCATGCCGAAGGGCTTCGGGACGAGCGCGTCGAAACCGGCGGCTTTGCCGGCTTCGGTCAGCTTGCCGTCGAAGAGACCGCTGATGAGGATATACTTCGCGTTGGGAAATTTCGGGGTCAGCTTTTTCTTCAGCGTGATGCCGTTATCGCCGGGCATGTTGTAGTCGATGAGGAAGACCATCACGTCGTTGCTGGCGGGCAGGAGGCGCAGGGTTGACTCGGCGTCGAGGAAACAGGTGACGGTGAACCGCAGCTTCAACCAATCCCGGAGGAGGTTATTCGTTTCAACGTTGTCCTCGACGATGACGATCTGAGGCGCGGTTTCTTCTTTTGGCATGAGCGTGGCTGCTTTTCAGCAGGATATGTGCCCGAGATAGCGGTGTAAACAATTAACCCGAGATGGAAAGCAAGCCCGAGATATTGTCTTCCAAAATTCGCGCGTCGAAAGGCTTGAGCATCAGCGCGTCGAGGCCCAGTGTGCGGGTTTTCTCAACCATGTCGAAACTCATCTCGCCGGTGATTAAAATAAATTTGGCTGCGGGAAATTGCACACGCAGTTCGTTAAAAAGCGCGATTCCGTCCTTGCCCGGCAGGCGATAATCAATGATGAAAACGCCGACGCCGCGGAAGTGCTCCGTGGCCGCGAGCGCCTCCTCCGCGCTTTCGAAAGTTTGGACGATGTTTTTTTCACCGAGGAAAGCGTCGAGTGCGCCGCCAATGTAGGGATCGTCCTCAACGACCACAATGCTCTGGTTCTGGATTTGACGAGGCACGACCTCAAAATATCCCGGGCTGCGTTTATCTCAAGAATAATATCCTAAATGCGAGTGAGTCGAAGGCGTTCTGTCTCTTGGATTAGCACGAGAGGTATTTACAATAAATTTTCGAGTTGGACGTAGCCGGCGCAGAGCCTGCGTCGGCTACCGTCTAAAATCGAAACAAAAAAC
>CAZZWT010000107.1:0-9686 GCA_964657775.1 uncultured Candidatus Methylacidiphilales bacterium
TCGCAAAAAATGCCGGGGCCGATGTTTCGGCGCCCGCCCCGACTGCCCTTCCCGCCGGCGGCGAATTCCTTTTCACTAAAGAGGGTGGAAAGACAATGAGCTACCCGTGGAAAACGCAAATCCTCACCACGGTATTCTGGATCGGCGAGGATGCGTCGCATGCCAGCGCGTGGAACGAGAACTGGACGAAGAGCAATCATGGCGCGGACGATCCCGCCAATCGCAACGGCTCCTTTTGGGGGCTCGCCGTGTCGTCGGTGAGTCCGTTTTACGTGGCGCTGCCGTTCAATGACCTGGCGCATCCGGACAAGGCAAAGGCATGGGTGCCGCGCGCGTGGCAGGCGCGCATGGTCGATGGAAAACCCGCTTCGGCGTGCAAAGACCGGTGGGTTTGCATCAAGAATTCGAGCGGGCGGTCCTGCTACGCGCAGTGGGAGGATGTTGGTCCGGATGGAAACGACAAAGCGGAATATGTCTTCGGCAGCGATCGCCCGTCGGCGAACAAGCCGGGCCTGGATATTTCGCCCGCCGTGGCGCAATACCTTGACCTCGACCAGAAGCAAAAGATGGTAACCTCCTGGCGCTTCGTCGATGACCAGGATGTCCCGCCCGGCCAGTGGCTGAAGTATGACGAGCAGGCGGTCATTTACACGGCCTTGCATCAAGCGCAAAAGGCGGCGCCTTGACCTTGCCCTAGCGTAAGGAACTTTTACTTGAGTAAGGAACGATCTTCAAGGTATACTGCCGGGATGAATGCTGTTTCCACCATTACTTCAAAGTGGCAGGTCACGATTCCGGAAGACGTCCGGAAAGAGCTCCCGTTCGAGATCGGCGGGCGGATCGTGTGGGAGGTGGATGGCGATAAACTCGTGGGACGCCGCCTTCGCACGATTCGTGAATTGGCAGGATGTTTAAAATCGAAAGCTCGTCCAGGCGTTGTTGACCCCGCCGCGGATGCCGCCCTCGCTCGCCACGACCGGATTTCGCGCCAAAAGCCGTGAGAGAATATCTGCTTGATGCGAACGTCATCGTCCGTGTCCTCGTTCACGATGATGCCAAACAGTACGCTGCCTCGGTGGTCCTCCTGGAGAAGGCGGAGAGGCGAGAAATCGTGCTTCACCTCGATCCACTCACCATCTCTGAAGCCATTTTTGTCCTTACCCGCCGTTACGGTCGCACGCGGGTAGATGTGGCCAACACGCTTCTGGCCTTCATCCAAACCGCCGGCATCGCTGTTGACAATCATGCAACCGTACAAGACGCACTTCAGCGTTTCGCCCTGTTTAATGTCGATTACACCGACGCATGGTTGGCGGCCAAGTCGGCCCGTCTTGGGCACGCGGTCGCTTCCTTCGACCGTGACTTCGACAAATTCAAGGACGTCAAACGCTTTGAACCGGTCCGTTAACGCGTACCCATGATCACCAAAGCAACGCGAAATAACCGCCTGCGCACCCGCTGGGATCCGCTCACCTGCTTCACCTGCGGCGTGACGACACCCTCCCCGCCGCCGGGAAGGACGTGGGACCAATTCTGGTGGCTGGAATGGACCTGCTGCGCGTGTGGCCGGCATAATGTGCCGCCTCCGGTCTATCATCCGATGTCCTACCATGTTGCGGTCGCGATCGGAAAATATCCAGTGCTCGCCATCGGCTTTTGTCTCCTCGGTTTCGGATTGGGGCTGCTTTTGGTTTCCCAAGCTGTGCCTGAGCCGCAAATCCACTCCAGGCTTTCTACCCTGTTCACCTCGCCCCATAGCCCGCTGATTGTCGGCACGGGATGGTTCGTCCTGACGGGCTACTCCGCCCTGCTCAGCTTCATCTTAGCCAAGCTCGCGCACGGCACTTGGAAACCGTTCTGCGCCCGGCTGGCCTCCCGCTTCATCACGAAATAACGTCGCCGGGGTTTGCGCAGGCGATGCTCCGGCTTCGTGGTCCCGGCTACTAGTTGCCAAGACCACGATGATGAACTTTCGCCGTCTCTACGGCGATACCGACGGGTTCTTGAGGTAAACCACGCCCTGGCCCGGCGGGACAAAGAAGTAAATCACCCGCTCGTCCGCGACCTGGGGAATCATCATGGTCATCTTGACGTTCGTCCATTCGCCCGGCTTCAAGGCGGCCATTCGCTGGTTGTAACCGGGCATCATGCGGCAGCTGAAGTCGGCGTTTGGCGTGTAATCGTCCGACACGTAATCCTCCGCGTGCGCACTGCGCTTGAAATCGATCGAGGCGTAAACCTGAACGTTGATGTTGAGTTGATTCGCCGCGACGGTCATGCGGAATTCCTGGAAAACCGTCCGCCGCATCCCGCGGGAGAGCGCGATGCGCAGCACCGGCACGGCGTCCTTGTCCAGCTCGGTGCCTTCGGTGCCGTCCGGCTTCAGGTAGGCCTGCTGGCCATCGCCGCGCCAAAGCTGCGAGCCCTCCTTGAAGTCGGCGTTCTTCAGCAAATTATCCGCCAACGCCCCTGGCGCGGCAACCAAGAGGAGGATGGCGACCATGAGCCAGGCGATTTGAGCACGCATGGCCCGAATCCTATCTCATCAACCTCAACAATCAATCTTGCAGCAGCAAAAAGGGATCGGCGACTTCATTTTTGCACCGGATTGGCGAAGTTAGGAACTAAGGACTTGTAGCGCCGCCCCAAAAACGGGCGGGCGAAAGGATCACCCATGCACGCCACCCTCCTCACCACCACCACCGTAGGCACGATCGCTCAGTGGGTCGACACCCCCACGACGGTCGCGCTCGTCTTCGCCCTGGCCGGATCGACTTACCTGGGCATCTACGCGCTGCGCCGACTCCGGCAGCGCACGCCGGCCAAGGGAAAATCCTTCAATCTGGACCGGCTGCCGATTTAAGGCAGCCGCGCTGAATGGCTGCCAATTTGCCGCTCGTTGACGTTGCCGCTTTAACAAGGGGCGTTAGTCCTCCGGAAAGGCCTCCAGCAGCCCACGCAATGTCGTGGACGAGGCCTTCATCACCAATTTGAAGTTCAGCAACAGTTCCCGCGAACGGGCTTTGGGGCGGATGATCTCGCGGTCCGTGACCGCCGACTCTAGGAAACGGCTGTAACCGGGCAGGTCGGGCGGGGTGGGGAGCGACAGATCGAGAAATGCCATCGACCATTTCGGAAAGGCGCGGCGCGCGAGTGGCGCCACCTCGAGCGTCTCCACATGATGATGCCGCCCGTCCACTTCGATCCGTTTCATCAAGTCCCGGACGACCTTCTCTTTTCCCTCCAACACCTGCATAAAGCTGCCATTGGCATAGAGGAGCAGGCCGGTGATCTCCTGCCTGCGGTTTTTTTCGCGGCTGGCCTGCAGCATGTCCACCAGATCGGCCCGGCTCATCGCTCGGGTCGCGGTGCTGATGTAAATGTGCCGGATCATCGCCTCCTTACCCAACCTCGACCAAGGCGGCAGGATTTACAGTCGAAGAAACATTTTACCCCCGCGCGGAGATGACAACGGGCCGACTTGCCTTATGCTGGCCTCATGCGTGTGGAGATCATCAATACCGGGACGGAACTGCTGTTGGGCCGCGTGACCAATACCCACCTCGCCTTCCTCGCCCAAAGCCTTTTCGGACTCGGCCTGCGCGTGGAGCGCCAGGTGACCGTGCCCGATGGCGTGGCCATTGCCGAGGCGCTGGCGGAGGCCATGCCGCGCGCGGAAGTCATCATCGTGACGGGCGGACTCGGGCCGACCTCGGACGACATCACGCGCGAGGCTGCGGCGGAGGCCTTCGGCAAGAAGCTCATCTTTCACCAGGAAATAATCGACGGCATCGCGGCCAAATTCGCGCGGCGTAACATCGCGATGACCGATATGCAGAACCCGCAGGGCATGGTGCCCGAGGGCGGCGTGGTCCTGCCCAACGCCAACGGCACCGCGCCCGGCCTCGTGGTGGAGAACGACCGCATCGTGGCCATCCTCCTGCCCGGCCCGCCCAACGAGCTGCGGCCGATGTGGGAAAACGAGGCGCTGCCTTGGTTGCGCAAGCGGTTCGCCGCGGAGCTTGGCCCCATCAGCGAGGTGACGCTGCGCGTGCTCGGCATCGGCGAAACGCGCGTGCAGATGATGGTGGAGGAGGACATCAAGGCCCTCGGGCCGGTCGAAATCGGGTATTGCGCGCGGCCCGGCGAGGTGGACCTGCGGCTGATTGCCCCCGATGCGGCGCTCTTAACGAAGGCGGCCGAACTTGCCCGCACGAAATTGGGCGATGTGATTTACGCTGAGGGCACGGAGATGATGGAGGAAACCGTGGTGCGGCTCGCGCGCGCGGCGGGCAAGACAGTGGCCACGGCGGAATCCTGCACGGGCGGATTGGTCGCCAATCGCATCACCAATATTTCCGGCAGCTCGGAGATTTTCCGCTACGGCTGGGTGACCTACGCCAATGAAGCGAAGACGGCTGAGCTCGGCGTCGCGCCGGGGTTGCTG
This sequence comes from uncultured Candidatus Methylacidiphilales bacterium, assembly GCA_964657775.1. GTDB lineage: Bacteria > Verrucomicrobiota > Verrucomicrobiia > Methylacidiphilales > UBA1321 > JABDGH01. Next base: position 4,448 of record CAZZWT010000107.1, read on the forward strand.
GAGCAGCACGGCGCGGTCAGCGCGGAAGTCGCACAAGCCATGGCCGAGGGCGCGTTGCGCCAAAGCAGGGCGGATGTCGCCGTGGCCATCACCGGCATCGCCGGCCCGACCGGCGGCACGGAGGAAAAACCGGTCGGCACCGTTTACCTCGCCGTCGCCGCCCAAGGCCAGCCGACCAAAACGGCGAAGCACCTCCTCGCCAGCAAACGCGAGCCGTTCAAATACATGGCCTCCCAAATCGCCCTCAATATGCTCCGGCACGCGCTGTAAGAGGAAACCATGCGTGACCCCAAAGATGCCTGTCCCCGATTTCCTCGCTACTGCTGTTATAGGCGAGAGCCATTAAAGTTGGAGGCCTAGCTCCCTTATGAGAATTAGATCCTACACAACGGCGGAAATGGAGCGTGGGAGGCGAGGGTTATTCTTCCCCGTTCAAAGTTTTGCAAATGAATCTGATCGCGAAATATTTGCAAACCAGCAGCGTGATTTGATCCTTAAATTAATCCCGTTCTTGGAAAGATCATTGGAAACGAAAAACTTGGAAGGAGGATTTTATGTAGACGAGGACACTTGGCCAAGCTATGGAATGAAAGTAGACATTTGGTCTGGCTATATTACCGCTTCCTTTTTATTCAGTCTTATTGGTTTTTTGGTTGAGCATAATCCTAGGTACACCGTTTCGAAGGGGCTATACCAAGACCTATTAACAGGCCAGGATTATATAGGCCGACTCCTCTTAAATAACAATATTCTCCAAGTAGAGAAATCGGTCTTGAAAAACCAACAAGTCCTGAAAGCACTGAAAGAATTCGAATCATTGATGGTTCAGAAGAAGTGAAAATGAGGCAACCGAGGCAGGCAAAATGCCAACGCAATGGGACGCCCAAAATGAAATGCCCTCACCAACAATAAAGCGTTCGCCGACTAGAGCAAGGTCTTCGCCGATGATGCCGTCATGGCCAGTGCCGCACTGGATCGTCAATTCCGGCAACCACACGGAATTGACCTCGATTTTGTCTACAGTTTTGGGTGGAACTCTTGGGATGATCGGGGATGCAATAATTGAAGGTAAACTTAATTTTCTATAGTGAAGTCAACTCGCCAAGTAATGTTTAAGATTGGAATCGAGATTATTCTTGTCTTAGGGTCGGTATCAGGGGTGTTTACCTCCGTGGGCATATGCGTTTTTATTTGGGGAAGCGGCGTGATGCATTCTCAATTGGGCAATCCTCCAGATTATGAGCATCCGGCATTCTGGACGATGCTTATACTAGCGCCTCTTTTCGGGCTAATCGGGTTCGCTGGCACGTTGTTATTGATATGCCTTCCATTATGCCTCCTCTATCCTCGTCTTGCCCGGAATTTCATTGAACGCAATCATGCTTTGCTCCGCCTCCTTAAGCGGGGGATTGTGCTCCTTATCAAATCCTATCGACGGGAGACTCAACGAATCAATAAAGAGCAAGCGAGCGAACGAATTCTTTAGCACGCAGATGATATTGGTATGTAATCGCGTTGTTCCAGAATGGCTATCTAGGAATCCACTTCCCAACGCCGAGAAGATCGAGAATGAGAAAAAGGGACAGGCATCTTTTCCCACTTCCGTTTGCCATCCATGAGGCAGAATGCGGCATTTTAAGGGGGGATCACGCGTTTTCTGGCGAATGAAATAAAGATACCGGGTCGGTCACCGGGGCGTTCGAACAATGAGGGAGGCATCCTTATCCGCTTGCCCCCGTTTCTGCTCCTTTCTTACAGGTAACCGACTGCGCACCATTTTTGGTCAGAGCCTTAAACAGCGTCTTTGGCTCCTCGTTCTTGACGATGCCTTCGGCAGTTCACATGACTGATCGAGTTTGACCGTCCGCGTTCCGCTATGCCATCACCTGCTCTTCACTCAAGTCACTGAAATTCCAGCTTTGTTGCCACGGTCTTCGACCGTCGCCACAGCTAGAAGAGTTCTCGACGCCGGCACGCGCGCTGTGTAGCTCTCAACCCCATGGTCTCGAAGCGTACTCTTTCTCAGCCCTTCGGCCCGGACCTGCTCCGCGCGCTGGTCATCGTGATCGCCGGCACGGTTGTCCTCTCGCCCGCGCTCTTCGGCACGTGGTATGGCGACGATGGCCTCTACCTCACCAGCAATCCCCAGCTCTATGACCCCGAGCACCTGTGGAAAATCTGGTTTGCGCCCGGCAGTTTCATAGAGTATTACCCGATTGACCAGACCGTTCAGTGGATCCAATGGCAACTCTGGGGTACCGACAGCCCGTTCCCCTATCTCGTTTGCAATCTGCTGCTGCATCTTGGCAGCGCGCTGCTTCTTTGGCGGCTTTTGGCGAAGCTCCGCCTGCGCCTCGCCTGGCTGGGCGGCCTGATCTTCGCGATACACCCGCTGATGGTCGATACGGTCGGCGTCAGCAGCGAACTGAAAAACACGCTGTCGTTGCCGCCCTTTCTGCTGGCGATGATTTGCTACCTCGACTTCGACGCCAAGGGCCAGCCTCGCGCTTATGTGCGTGCGCTGCTGTTCTTCCTCGCGGCCATGTTGTGCAAGATCACCATGTGCTTTTTCCCCATCGTCATCCTCCTCCACGCGTGGTGGAAACGGGGCCGCATCGTGCGCACCGATGTCATCGCCGCGTTGCCCTTCTTCGCCATCTCGCTCGTGCTCGGCTTCACCCTGCTCCACTGCGGAGAAGTCTACGCCGCCGACAAACATTACGTCAGCCCGGGGCCAATCTCCCTCGGTGGCCCGGCGGAGCGGCTGGCGCTGGCGGGGATCTCCCTCGTCTTCTATTTCGGTCACAGCTTTTTGCCTGTGCACCCGGTGCCTTTCTATCCGCTGTGGCCACTCGATCCCCTCACCCCATTTCTCTACCTGCCGTGGCTCGCCATCGGCCTCGCGGGCGTGACTTGCTGGTGGAAACGTTCGTCGTGGGGCCGGCCCGCGCTTTTCAGCCTCGGTTTCTTCACGGCGGCGCTGGCCCCGTTTCTGGGTTTAAACGAAGCCTCGTACATGTGCCTCGCCTGGGTACACGATCACTTCCTTTATATCCCGATTATCGCGCTGATCGGTCTTACCATCGCGGGGATCGATGGCCTCACGCCCCAATTGTCGGCCAATTGGCTTGCGCCCGCAAAGGCGGTCCTGCTTGTGCTCCTCGCCCTGCTTGGATTCCAAACGTGGTCCTACGCACAGCGCTTCGCCAACCATGAGGCGTTATGGGCCGACAATCTCCGCACCAGTCCCAACTCGTGGATGGTGCACCACCTTGAGGCCACCGAACTATCCGCGCGGGGCGACAAGGCCGGCGCTCTTGCGGCCGAGCGCGAAGCGGTGCGCCTCAATCCCGCCTTCGACAACGCGCAATTCAGCCTCGGCCTCGACCTCTGCAACGTGGGCGATTTTCCCGCTGCCATCGACGCCTTCCACGCCTGCCTGCGCGCGAACCCGCACTACGACGGCGCGCGCCTGTTCCTCGGCTTCGCCCTGACCAAAGCCGGCCGCGACGCAGAGGCGGTCGAGGTGCTAAGCGCTTTTGTCATGGCCCACGCCAACAACGCCGACGGACACCTGGCCCTCGCCCAGGCGCTGGCCGCAACGGGTCGCGTGCCTGAGGCGATCTCCGAACTCGAAACGGCCGACCGGCTCAACCCGAATAACCCGCAGGTCCAGGCACTGCTTACGCAATGGCGTCAAACCGTGCCCAAGAAGTAGGCCCTCCCATTCCCTCTTCCGTCTTTCCACTCGACGCGAGAGCAAAAACTGTTACGAAAGAGCCCCACGGACCGGGATGCAAAATTCCCGGAAATAGTGCTTGTACGTTTGTATAATAACGTTATCTTTCCTTCATTATGGCAGCTAAAACCGAAGCAAAATCATCCGAATCCAAAAGCGAACCGAAGGTCGAAAACAAGGCCACCGCGGCGCGCGACAAAAACCTGGAGCTGGCCCTGCAGGCCATCGCCAAGGAATACGGCGAAGGGTCGATCATGCGGCTCGGCGACGCCCACTCCAAGCTGTCCATCGAAGTCATTCCTACGGGATCGATCGCGATCGACACGGCCTTGGGCGCGGGCGGCTTTCCCCGGGGCCGCATCATCGAGATTTTTGGACCAGAATCGTCTGGTAAGACGACGCTGACCCTGACTGTGATTGCCCAGGCCCAGAAGCTCGGCGGCGTGGCGGCGTTCATCGACGTGGAACATGCGCTCGATCCCGTGTATGCGCGGAAGCTCGGCGTCAACATGAACGAATTGCTGGTCTCACAACCCGACTCGGGCGAAGAGGCGCTGACCATCGCGGAAACGCTGATCAAGTCGAACGCGGTGGACGTGGTGGTGCTCGATTCCGTTGCGGCGTTGATCACCAAGGCGGAACTGGAAGGCCAGATGGGCGATGTAACCATGGGCGCCCAAGCGCGCTTGATGAGCCAGGCGATGCGCAAGCTGACCTCGTTCATCAGCAAGTCGAAGACCTGCGCGATCTTCACCAACCAGATCCGCGAAAAGATCGGCGTCATGTTCGGCAACCCCGAAACGACGCCAGGCGGCAAGGCGCTCAAGTTTTACGCCTCGGTCCGTATCGATATCCGGCGTATCGCGGCGATCAAGACGCCCGACGGCACGGTGCTCGGCAATCGCACTCGCGTGAAGATCGTGAAAAACAAGGTCGCGCCTCCTTTCCGCGAGGCCGAATTCGACATCATGTACAACGAGGGTATTTCCAAGGAAGGCTCGCTGCTCGACCTGGCCATCGAACTCAGCGTGGTGGACAAGAAGGGCGCCTGGCTTTTCTTCGAGGGCGCGCAAGTCGCCCAGGGCCGCGACGCCGCGAAGGAAGAGCTCAAGCGCAACAAGGAACTCTACGCCAAGATCGAAAAGGCGACGCAGTTGAAGCTCAAAGGCGGCGAAGCCCCCGACACCATCGGTGTGAACGCGACAGAAAAATAGATTCCCGTCTCGTAGCCACCGTCGTGATTGTCTATTTCGTCGGCTCGCACTCAACCGCCCTCTGGGCGGCCATCTGCAGCATGTCCCGCTTGACCTCGAACATCGCGCGCTCGGCGTCCCACGGGCCGGTTGGCCGGACGCAAATACCGATCTCGTGCTTGCCGATCTTCACTTCCACACCCGTGACCTTTCCCGTATGCGTCCGGTCCAGCGCATCAGCCAGGCGCAGGATGCCACCCAGGACCATCACCGCTTTCTGCATGCCGGGCTTCAAGGCCTGAAAATC
>CAZZWT010000108.1:0-9672 GCA_964657775.1 uncultured Candidatus Methylacidiphilales bacterium
CTTGGGTCGTGAAGTTTCTTTACGTTTCCGGCTAAGTCCTCCTGCATAAGAAATAGTCTAAATCCAATCTCCTGTCGAATCTGCTTCGGCAGCAAGCGAAGCTTCCTTCTAGGCTCGGCGTTAACGACTAATCGATAATGCATAGTTTATTCCAAAAACTGGCTGATCAACTCCGACTGCGGCTCCTTCAGCACCAGGAATGCATCGTGCCCCAGCGGCGCGTCGATGCGATGGTGGATCGCCTCGCGGCCGGCCGATTTGGCGGCTTGGGTCATGGTCTCAATGCGGTCGGGCGAGTAGAGCCAGTCGGCGCTGTAGGAGAAGAAGCGGAAGCGCGCGCGGGTTTTCTCGAAGGCGTGGGTGAGGTCGCTGCCGCCGAGCGTGGCGAAGTCGAAGTAATCGATGGCGCGCGTGATGTACAGGTAGGAGTTGGCGTCGAACCGCTGATGGAAAACCTTGGCTTGGTAGCCGAGGTAACTTTCCACCGCGTAGTCGATGCCGAACGAAAAGCTCGGCTTCGTGCCGACCTGGAGCGCGCGGCCAAACTTGGTGTCCATCGCGCCCTCGCTGATGTAGGTGACGTGGCCGATCATGCGCGCAAGGCCGAGCCCGTGGCGCGGCTGGCCGTCGGGCGAATCGTAGTAATGGCCGTTGCGCCAGAGCGGATCGTTCATTACCGCGCGGCGTGCGATCTCGTTCCACGCGATAGCCTGCGCATGATTGGCGTGGCCCGCCGCCATGACAATGACGCGGTCGGTCATCTCGGGATAAAGCTGCGCAAAGGCGAGCGCGAGCATCCCGCCCATGCTGGCGCCCTTGACGGCGTGAAGCTTCTCGATGCCAAGATGGCGCAGGAGCGGTCGCTGCGCACGAACCATGTCGTGAATCGTGATGATGGGGAAGTCGGTCGCGTAGGGCTTGCCCGTGGCGGGGTTGATTGAGCTGGGGCCAGTGGATCCTTTGCAACCGCCGAGGACGTTGGCGCAAATGATGAAGAAGCGGTCCGTGTCGAACGCCTTACCGGGGCCAACCATGAGGTCCCACCACCCGGTGCGACCGTCTTCGTGGATGCCGGCGACGTGGGAATCACCGCTGAGCGCGTGGAAGATGAGGATGGCGTTCGATCGATCGGCGTTGAGCTGGCCCCATGTTTGGTAGGCGAGCGTGTAGGGCGCGAAGGTGCTGCCGCCATCGAGCGCAAGGGGCTCGGTGATGGTGTGGAAGAGAGTCTTCTGCGTGGTCAAGCCGGGAAAGCATGACGAAATTTACAAAATTGCCAAATGCGTAAATTGGGGGGAGAGGGGATGGTTCACACGGAGGCACGGAGGCACTGCGGTGGGGGAATGGGGTTCATAACTCCGAGCCTCCGTGCCTCCGTGTGAACCTTCGGTCATTCAATTCCGGTTGCGTGAACCGGCTTTCGGCACGAGGTTGCCAGACTTATGAACAATTCCAACCGCGCCAAGCTGGTCCAACGCCGGGAAGCCCCGCTCGCTACTACCACCGATCTGCATCCCAAGGCCGTTCGCGACATCACCGGGGCGCTGAACGCGTTGCTGGCCGATGTGTTCGCCCTTTATCTCAAGACGAAGAATTTTCACTGGCACATGAGTGGCCCGCATTTCCGCGATTATCATTTGTTGCTCGACGAGCAGGGCGACCAAATCTTCGCGATGACCGATCCACTGGCGGAGCGGGTGCGCAAGATTGGCGGCGTGACGCTGCGCTCGATCGGGCACATTGCGAAGTTGCAGCGGATTTCGGACAACGACGCCGATTACGTCGATGCGCTCGACATGCTGGCGGAACTGCGCGAGGACAACAAATCGCTCACCATCCGGATGCGCGAGGCCCACGAAGTTTGCGACGAGCACAAGGACATCGCCACGGCCAGCCTGCTGGAAAACTGGATCGACGAGACGGAGCGCCGCACGTGGTTCCTCTTCGAGGCAAGCCGACGCAGTGTGGAAGGACACTAGGGGCATTTAGTCGTCCGGGCTACTTGTTGCCCGGGGCGGCCCGCAGTAGCCGGACGACAGGAAGCGAGGCCTCGCTCGCACGTAGTTGATCGCTTCCTGTCGCTCCGCCGAGCCTCCGCGACCCGGGCAACAAGTAGCCCGGGCCACCCAGAAAGAACTGCGACCTACTCCACCATCACCGTGTCGTCATTCTCGTAAGCTGGCGCGCAGCAGCAGAGGAGAACGAGCGGGGTCTGCCCGGTGTTCCAGATTTTGTGTGGCGCGCCGGGCGGGATGGCGATGGCATCGAGCGGGCCGACTTCGCGCAGCTCGCTGCCGAGCTTCATGCGCCCATTGCCGCTGAGGATGTAGTAAATCTCCTCGCTCTTGGGGTGGTAATGCTCCTGCGTGGCCGTGCCGACGGCGATGGTGGCCTCCGCCAGGCTCTGGTGGCGGACGGAGGAGTTGCGGTAGGCAAGAAGCTCGCGAATTTCGGAGCCATCCTTGGTGGTGAAGGGGATTGTCGCTGCGCGGTTGATGATGTCCATAAGGCGAATAATATAGTGCCGGAGCTATTGGAGGTCTGCCGTTCCCACGCGAATCTCGGCTAATTTATGGCCGGTGGAATCCGAGTAGCTGTAGACGAGGGTGACCCCGTTTTGTCGAAAATAAGACATCCCCTCGTTGGTTCGATAACTCTTGACGATAATCGGTCTCATCACCGATGCGAATTTCGCAGGATCAAGGGTAACTGTGGGATCGATAAGAATCGTGTAGTTATATTCGAATTCATGGCCGTGTGGTACGTTCGTGGAGTCGAGACGCGATATCTTATCTTCCATTTTCGGAAGCGTCTTGTTCAGGTCGTTACTCTCTTGGACCAAGGCTGCTTGAAAAGCGGTCGAATGCCACCGGCTGCTGACATAATTTGTGATCGTCGTCCCAGCCCATGCTCCCACGCCAATAGCTACGATGGTGACGGGAAGCTCCCACCATGGTCTCGGCTTTTTTGCCGGGTTCGATGGAGAAGGAGGAGGAACTTCCGGTGACATGGGTGTGGGCGCGTAATAAGACTGGTGAATTAGATACTCTGGCAAATGACCTTATCCACGAAAAAGGGAACTTCTTTCGAAGTTCCCTTTTTGCATTCCGAAGAAGTTGGTCGTCGCTCTTAAAAGAACAACGGAACGATCAAGATCGCCAGCACGTTTACGACCTTGATCATCGGGTTAATCGCAGGTCCTGAGGTGTCCTTGTAGGGATCGCCGACCGTGTCGCCGGTGACGCCTGCCGCGTGCGCGGGCGAACCCTTGCCGCCGTGGTTGCCTTCTTCGATGTACTTCTTGGCGTTGTCCCACGCCCCGCCGGAGGAGGTGAGCGAGATGCCGATGAAGAGTCCCGTCACAATCGTGCCGACGAGCACGCCGCCGAGCGCCTGCGCGCCCACGCTAGCGTTCATCCCGGATTCAGGAAAGAAGTGGCCGATCAGCGCGGGAGTCGAGATGGTGATGATAACGCCTAGCAGCGGCAGCAGCGCCGGGAAGATCATTTCGATCAACGCAGCCTTGGTCACGATATCGACGCAGGTGCCGTATTCGGGCTTGTCCGTGCCGGTCAGGATGCCGGGCTTGGCGGCGATTTGGCGGCGGACTTCGAGCACGACGGCGCCGGCGGCTTTGCCCACCGCGTCCATGGTGTAGGCGACGAAGAGGAACGGCAACATGCCGCCGATGAAGAGACCGATCAGGATGGTCGGGTTCTCCAAGCTGAATTCGACGTGCACCGCCGCGGCCTTCAGCTCGTTAACGTAGGCCGAGAAGAGCACCAGCGCGGCGAGACCGGCGGAGGCGATGGCGTAACCTTTGGTCACAGCCTTCATCGTGTTACCGATGGCGTCAAGTTCGTCGGTGATCTTGCGCACTTCCTTCGGCAGCTTCGACATGACGGCGAGGCCGCCCGCGTTATCGGTGATCGGGCCGAACGCATCGAGCGAGATGATAATGCCGGAGAGGCTTAGCATGCTGACGACCGCGACGGCGATGCCGTAGAGGCCGTGGAACGCGTACGACACAATGATCGAGAGCGCGATGAACACGATCGGAAAGAACACCGCATGCAGACCCACGGCAAGACCCGCGATGATGTTGGTCGCGTGACCGGTCTCAGAGGCCTTGGCGATCTTGCGCACGGGCGCGTAATCCGTTGCCGTGTAGTAATTGGTGATCAACACGGTGATAAATGTCATGGCCAAGCCGACGAGGGTCGGCACATAAACCGAGACCCACTCGGTCGGGAAGAGCGACTGGCTCAGCGGCAGGAAGAGCACGCCGGCGATGATCGCGCTGAGTGCGACACCGGTCAGTAGCGTGGCGGTCGGCTTCAGGTTGGCCAGGTTAATGAAGGTAATGCCGAGCACCGAGGCGATCACCGAGAGTCCGCAAAGGAGGAACGGGAAGATAATGTACGCCATCGGATTCGATACAACCGTGACGCCAAACGCGCCGACCAGCACGCAGCCGATGAGCGACACCGCATAGGTCTCGAACACGTCCGCCGCCATACCCGCGCAATCGCCGACGTTGTCGCCGACGTTATCCGCGATGGTCGCCGGATTACGGGGATCATCTTCATCGAGGTTCTGCTCGATCTTGCCGACGAGATCCGCGCCGACGTCCGCGGCCTTCGTATAGATACCGCCGCCGAGACGGGCGAAGACCGAGATGAGCGACGAGCCAAGCGCAAGGCCAATGATGGCGTCGAGCGCCTTCTTGTGCGTCGGGTCGCCGAACATGGAATCCGCCACGAGGAAGAAGCCGCCGACGCTCAGCAGCGCGAGGCCCACCACGAGCAGCCCGGTGACCGCGCCGCCGTTAAAGGCGATACGCAGCGCGGGCTGTGCGCCGATGGTCGCGGCCTGCGCCGTGCGGATGTTGGTGATGACCGCGACGCGCATGCCGATGAACCCGGCCATGAGCGAGCAAACCGCGCCAATCAAGAAGCCAATGGCGCAGGGAAGGTGCTTAAAATAGGCGATGACGATGAGGAGAATGAACGCAATGACGCTGATCGTCTTGATCTGGCGACTGAGGTAGGCTTTCGCGCCTTCTTCCACGGCGGCGGCAATTTCCCGCATGAGGTCCGTACCGGTCGGCGCGGATTTGACCTTGAGCGCTAGGACGACAGCCGAGATGACGGCGAGAATGCCAAGACCGAGGGAAACACCGATGCCGTTGTTAATAAGGAAATCCATAAATGACGATTGTTTTGATTGGGTTCTTTTAGGGGTAGGAGGGCGAAGTGTAATGAGGGAAAGGGGATGTGCAACCCCAAATGTTGCGGAAATGTAACTGCCGATCGTGGCCTAGCGTCGTGCCAGCGGATTCAGCCATTTGACGTCGAAGCGACGGAAGTCGGAGTTAGCGGAGCAGATAGTAGCGTTGTATTGCTGGCCGTAAGCTGCAATCTGCGCGTCGGCGACCAAGTTCCGTCCCGTTCCCACATCGAGCAGTAGCGCTTTGACGCGTTCGAAGTGGGAATGATCAGGTTCAAGCCATTGCGAATTGGGCGCGGCCAGCCAATTTTCAACCAAGGAACAAGCGATGTCTACCGTCAACGGGTGCGGAACTATTTTCGGGTTGCTCGCGATCCGGACAAAGGCAAAAACCACGGGAGCGCAAAAACCCGTTTGGGCAGAACCCTGCAGCGTCCTCCTGAGCCACGCAAAGGAATCACGATGGTCAGGGTTATTCCGGTTTATCGCGTAAACAAGAAGATTGGCGTCCGGGATCAACATCATCGGCTGTTTTTACTGCGTTGAACCAAACGGCGCTCTTTCTCGAGATAGGCCTCGATCTCCAACTCGGCATCAACTTCACTTGGAAGACGATGGGCAAGATGAGGATGCACCCCCATGCTAAAGGTGCGAAGCTTGGGTGAACTCGCTGGCTTCTTTTTTTGCCCTAGTGATTCCCGCACAGCATCATTGAGCACGACTTTAAAACTTTTTCCCCGCTTGTGGGCAGTCGTTTTTAGCAGACGCTCAACGTCAGGATCGAGGGTCACTGTTGTTCGCATCTTGACAGCATGACAGCATGCTATTTTGCTGTCAAGATGCCTGCCGCCTACATCTTAATCTTCTGCGAAATTCGGACCTTCTTTTCCTTGTCCGCCCCGACGGCTTTTTTCAGGCGATCGAACAGGCCAAGCGAGACCGGCGTGTCGCCCGCGGTGATCGCTTTCTCACGGCAACCCGGCAGCAACTCAATGGGCACGATGTGATGATGACTGATGAGAAGGTTCGCCTTGCGCAGGCGATAGCTGAGACATGACGCCATGCCCATGAGCAGAATGCCCGCGTCGCCGGTGTCCTCGAGGATGTAAGCGCGCAGCTCTTCAATGTCCATGCTCCAGAGCACGGAATCCTTCGACACGCGGATGCTGGCGGAGGCGGGCCCGGGCTCGAGCAGGCTCAGCTCGCCGAGGCATTCGCCGGGCAGGGCGACGCTGAGCGGGATGTCCTTGCCCCCGCAATGCGCGCTGATCGAAAGCTGGCCGGAGATGACCACGTAAAACCGGTCCTGCATCTCGCCCTCGCGAATGATTTCCGTTCCAGCCGGGACCTCGTGGTATTGACCGAAACTGGCCAGATTATTTAGCGAGGCTTGGCCGAGACCGACCAGAATCCCCAGCCCGGGCAGCGGCGGTCCCTGGCTGGCGGTCGCGGAAGCGAGCGTCGGTTCTTCCGGCGGAATATCGGGGTTCGGTTCTTCCATGGGCCGTTCCAATCAGGGAGATATTGACTCCTACCCCATTCGTCCGATATTAGCAAATTCAATGGCCCAGCCGATCCTACCTCGCGCCGGAATTCTCGCCTTCATGGATGACGAGGCGCGGGAACGTTTCGCCGGTTACGGGCAGGTGATCGAGACCAAGCCGGACGAGGTCCTGATCAAGGAGGGCGACGTGCAGACCTCGCTCTATGTGGTGCTGGCCGGAATCTTCAATGTCAGCACGACGGCCAAGAACAAATCGGTGCACCTCGACACCGTGTGCGAGGGCGATTGCCTCGGTGAGGTGGCGATTTTTCATCCGAATAGCGCCTCCGCCACCGTGACCAGCCTGATTACGGGAAAGCTCTGGGTCATCGATTCGGCGAAGCTGCAGGAATTCTTGACCGATTATCCGAACGACGGGTGCGCCGCGGTGCTGGGCATCAACATCATTTTGAGTCGCCGCCTGAAGCGGGCCAACTGCTTGATCCGCACGAACGAAGTGGTGCCCAGTTTCCTCAGCGTCCGCTCGCAAAAGCACACGGCAACGGCGAAGATTCCGGATTTGACGAAGCGTTGAGCGAATTCAGAAGGTAGCCGGCGCAGGCCCTGCGCCGGGAGAGTCCCGTCTGCGTGACGCTTGGGCCCGAGCATAAGATGGCCACGTGCCGCTTCATACGAATAGCCTAACGGTCGCGCGTGCTCGCGCAACCGTCCCGGCGCAGGGCCTGCGCCTGCTACCTTCCGAATCGTAGACGCGCCACCTCGACTAATTCGCATTTAGTCCCACGGGATGTGTTAGATGGCCCGCCCCGTGCTGCGAGGGCGATTCGTGAGCGAAACTTCCGACAGCATCCTCCTTAAGAAGTCGATGCACGGCCTCTACATCGGCGCGCTGATGTTTATGAGCGTCATCGTTATCGGCGCGACGGCCTACCGGCTTGAGGGGTGGACGCTCGGCGATGCCATCTACATGGTCATCATCACGGTCTTTTCGGTGGGGTATGAAGAAGTGGAGCCGGTGACGACGCATGCGCTGCGCATCATCACCATGTGCATCATCGTGGCCGGTGACGCCAGCAAGGTCTACTTTGTCGGTTCGCTCGTCCAGTTCATCACCGAAGGAGAAATAGGAAAAGCCATGGAAGAACATCGTAAATCCCGCGACATCGATTCGATCACGGACCACGCCATCATCTGCGGCTACGGGCGCATCGGGCAGGTGCTCGCGCGCGAGCTGCAGGCGAAGGATTTTCCGTTCCTCATCCTCGACAACAACGCCGAGCGCGTGGCGTTGGCGCACACACACGGCTACCAGGCGCTGATGGGCGACGCGGGTGAAGAGGCCACGCTCTCCGAGGCGCACATCGAGCGCGCCGTGGTCTTCGCCACCGTGCTGCCCAACGACATGGTCAATGTCTTCATTACGCTGACCGCGCGGAACATGCGGCCCACGCTGCGAATTATCGCGCGCGCGGAAGATCCCGCCACGGAGAAAAAGCTAAAGCAGGCCGGCGCGAACGAAATCATCCTGCCCGCGTTCGCCGGCGGTATGCAGATCGCGAACAGCATCACGCATCCGTCGCTCGACAGCATCCTCAAGGACGGCGCCCGCCATATTAATAACGACCTGAAGGAACTCGGCGTGCAGATTGTCGAGCACGCGGTCGTCGCGAACGGCGTGAATGACCGCAAGACCATCCAACAACTCCTCCGCGGAATCGAATCGAATTGCCTCGTCCTCGCGGTCAAGAAGCCGGACGAAACGCTGGTGCAGCATCCGGAAGGGACCTATCGGCTGGAGGCGGGCGATACGATTGTTATGTTGTCTCACGGTCGGCTCGTTTCGTGACCCGATTTGCGGTTCTCCTCCCAAAATCATTCGATTTAAGCAGTGCGAATTTTTCGTTATTAGTTTGGCTCAAGACTTCGCGAAAAAAACATTACGAAAAAAACACAATTCCGGTTGCCGGTCTAATGGGCGTCTGGTAACCACATGTCGGGTGCGAGCAATGAGTTGTCCTGTTTATTCTATTTTGGCGATGCATGACGGAGGAGAGGCCTAAAAACCTCTTGGCAAAACCATGGCCAACATCTTCCCCAAAGGCACCAATGAGACCGTGCTGAAAGCCGGTGCGTGCCTCGCCCTTCTCGGCGGTCTCGCCACCATGGCGGTCTGGTATTACTTCACACCGAAATATTCGCGCGTTGGGTATGAGCCGGTCCAGCCCGTTCATTTTCAGCACAACATTCACGTGGGCCAACTCGGGCTCGATTGCCGCTATTGCCACAGCTACGTGGAAGTCAGCGGCCATTCCAATATTCCCACGACCCAAACTTGTATGCAGTGCCATCGCGCGGTGCAGAAGGACAATCCCAAGCTGCAACCGGTGCGCGACAGTTGGGCGACCGGCCAGCCCATCCAGTGGGTCAAGATTCACAACGTTCCCGATTACGCCTACTTCAATCACTCCGCCCACGTCAATCGTGGCGTTAGTTGCGTGAGCTGTCACGGTAAGGTGAACGAGATGAACGTGGTTTACCAGGACCAGTCGCAAAGCATGGGCTGGTGCTTGCAGTGCCATCGGAATCCAGAAAACTCGGTGCGTCCGCTCGCGGCCGAGACGCCCGGCGGCAAATCCCCCATCTATGATTTGGATTGGAAGCCGGCTGGCCTCACTCAGGCTGAGCTGGGCAAGAAATTGGTCCAGGACTGGAAAATCAATCCACCAAAAGATTGCGCAGGTTGTCACCGATGAAACGCATTTTCAATCATCCCCCCGCACCGACGACGGGCAAGAAATACTGGCGCAGCCTCGAGGAATTCGCGGACACGCCGGAGTTTCGCGCCAAACTCGAACGCGAGTTCCCGCAGGGCGCCGCCGAGCTTGAGGGCAATGAAGTCACGCGCCGCGGTTTCATGCAGTTCATGGGCGCGTCGGTTG
>CAZZWT010000109.1:0-9629 GCA_964657775.1 uncultured Candidatus Methylacidiphilales bacterium
GCACGATGACGGCGGCGTCGCGGATGTCGCTGTGCTCGCGCAGCACCATTTCGATTTCACCGAGTTCGATGCGCACGCCGCGGATCTTGATCTGCGAGTCGATGCGGCCCATGAATTCGAGCCGGCCATCACGCGCGTAGCGGACAAGATCGCCGGTGCGGTAAACGCGCTCCGTGCGGCCGGGCGCGAAGGTGTGGGTGATGAATTTCTCCGCCGTCACTTCGGGACGGTTGAGGTACTCGCGGGCGAGGCCGTCGCCGCCGATGTAGAGCTCGCCCACGCTGCCGATGGGGGTGAGTTCGCGCTCGGGGTCGAGCACATAGAACTGTGTGTTGGCGACGGGCCGACCGATGAGGATTTGTTTTTCACCGCGCGCGACGCGTTGTGCGGCAGACCAGACGGTGGTCTCGGTGGGGCCGTAAAGATTAAAGAGGTCGCCGGCGATAATTTCGCTGAGGCGATGGGCGAGGTCGAGCGGGAGCGGTTCGCCGCCAACCATGAAGCGTTTGAGTTGGCGCAAGGCGAGGACGGAATCGGAATCGCAAATGAGCATCGAGGCGAGCGACGGCGTGCACTGCAGGTGCGTGACGCCATGGCGGCGCATTTGTTCCGGCAACGAGAACCGCGAGTTGCTCTGCGAGACCCACTGGCCTTCCTCCTGCAGGATGATGCGGAAGCCGCGCGCCATCGTCCAAAAAAGCTCGAAGACGGAGATGTCGAAATTGACGCTGGTGACAGCGAGCCACACGCCGGGCTCGGTGCCGATGACGGCGTCCATCGCGGTGATGAAATTGCTGACGTTGCGGTGGGTGACGATGACGCCCTTCGGCTTGCCGGTCGAGCCGGAGGTGTAAAGGACGTAGGCGGCGTCGGAGGCGGGCTGCGGCGTTGGGCACACGGGGAGCGGGGCGGGCGCGGGTTCGTTCGCGTCGATGAAGAAGAGGCGCTGGCCGGGCAGGGGGAACTGGCCGGAGGTTTGTCTCGAGACAACGATAACGGCGGGCTTCGCGTCCTCGATCATAAAGGTGAGCCGCTCCGGTGGGTAGGAGGGATCGAGCGGCACGTAGGCGGCGCCGGCCTTGAAGACGGCGAAGAGCGTGGCCATGAGTTCGAGCGAGCGATTGAGGCAAATGGCTACGAACGCGCCCGGGCCAACGCCGGACGCGCGCAGACGCCGGGCGACGAGATCAGCCTGGTCGTTGAGCTCGCGGTAAGTCCACCGCGCATCGCAGAAGACGACGGCGATGGCGTCGGGCGTGCGTGCGGCCTGTTGCTCGAGGAATTGGTGGATGCAGGTGTCCTCGGCGAACGGGACTTTGGTTTCGTTCCATTGGTCGAGTAATTGGACGCGCTCTTTTTCGTTGAGCAGCGGGAGCGAGCCGACGGTCTTGTCCGGCGTTTCCGTCATCGCGCGCAGGACAATGTTGAGGTGATCGCCGAGTGCCTGGACCTCCGATGCGTCGAAACGGGTGATGTCGTAATGGAGTTCGATCCGCGAGGTGTCGAGCCGCACAACGACGATGAGCGGGCCCTCGATTTGCTCGCGCGGAACGAAGGCCTTGGCGCCGGCGGGGACGATCAGAAAGGCCGGTAGCCGGTGGGAGAGACCCTCTTGGCGGGCATGCGCGAGATACGCTGCAGGGATGGCTCCCTGGGCCTGAGTTTCCTCGAGCTGGGCGTCGAATGCGGTGAGCCACGAGGCCACGGCGCTCTTGGCCGGGACGATGGTTCGCACCAAGCCGAGCCACGGTTTATCCGCGTCGAAGGAGGTGAGGAAAACCACGTCCGCACTGTTGGTATGGCGGGACAAGATGAGAGCCCACGCGGCGCGCAACAGAGTATCGAGTCCCACGGGCGCGGTGGGAGGCCTGTCCAGCTCCACGGAGACCTGCGCGCTCAAAACGCCGGCCCGGTCGCCCGGCAGGGCTAGAGCGCCACGCAGGACTCCGGCGCTCTCCAGATCGGAAAATAAACTTTTCCAGTAGGCGTTGGGCTGGGCTTCCGCGGAGGCTAAATCCATCATGACATTCGATAACAAGGTACCGCAATCTCCCCAGATAGGAAAGGGGAAGCCAAGGCGGGGACGAGAAAGTGGTTTGCGTGATTTAGGGGTTTCATGGCCAGCGGACAAGGGCTTGTTCTGGCGGGCACGTTCTGGACGAGGTTTTTCCTTCGATGAGGAGTCCGACCCCGGAGGTAATGGCCCGCATGACACGTCACTTCGCCCCTGACTTCAGTCATCGTCCTCGTAGTCTTCGGCACGGCGAAGCGAAAATTAACCAAACAAAACGCCCTTAACCCGGGTGGGGCTAAGGGCGTTTGGCGCAGGCGCTTGAGCTGGCTTAGAACCGGGCCTTGAGGCCACCCATGACGGTCTGGCTGAAGTAATTCGAGGCGCCGACGTCGGCCATATAATTCAGGTAGAGCGCCAAGGAGTTGCTCAGCGTGGCGGTCATGCCCAAGCCAATGAGGGCGCTGTCGCGGCTGGGGGCGGCGGTCTGGATGGTGAAGGGGTTGAGCGAGGTGTTGGCGAACGAGCTGGTGATGCCCTGGCTATCGTTGAGGAACTCGTGCTGCCACATGAGGGTCAGGTTCGGCTGCAGCAGGACGTCGCCGGTATTGGTCTGGAAGACGACGTGACCACCAAGGCGGCTGCGCAGGCTGTCGACGCTCTGGCTGTCGACATTGAGGGCGGCCCCGGGGGCGCCGTCCTCGGTGAAGGAATCGATGTCCACATGGGTGTAGGTCAGGCCTGCGACCGGTCCGACGATCCAATTCTTCGAGGGATGGAAGTCGTAGCCGGCATCGAGGTCGCCGGTGTACTGCTCGCCGCTCGGCTTGCCGGTGGTCTGGCCCAAGAACGTGTTGCTGGTGTACTTATATTCATTCAAGCCCACGGCGAAGAGGCCGTTGGCGTAGAAGCCGTGGTCGAAGTAAGTGGCGAAGATGCCGGGCGTAAACGAGTCGATCTTGGTCTTGGAGCCGCTGGTATCGAAATCTTCCTCGGTGTGGTTGTAGTCGAAGAGCACGCCGGCCGCGAAGTGATTGGTCACGCGGTAGCTAACGCCCGCAGTGATGCCACCGGCGGTGTAATTCGATTTGTCGTTCGCGTTGGCGGTCGGGTTCTGGTTGATGTCGGCGAGGACGACGTCGCCGCCGATGAACTCGTTCAGGCGGGGCCTCTCCGAGTTGCCGGGCTGGACGTTGGCCAGGTAAGGATTGGGCGAGTCGGAGATGACCTGGCTGGAAGAATCGAACGTGGCCGGTTCCGTGGTAGAGCTGGGCGCCTCGCCGGAAGGGGAGGGGGAGCTGCGGCCTGCTTCGCCAGGGTAGTAGTTCACACCATTGGGCGCGGACTGGTGGAAACCGGGATCGTTGTAGGCGAGCATGGAGCCGAGCGAGCGGCCCATGCCACTTTGGAATCCAGGCATCGAGACGCTGATCCCGTTGGTATCGAGTCCGCCGATGCCGTTGCGGAGGTCAGACGTCATGTTGCCATACCGCTGCACCAGGTAGGTGGCGTTTTCAATGTTGATGAAGGTCGCGTACTGAAGATTTTCCGGGATGAGCGACTGGAGGATGCCAGGCTCGTCCGCCGCGGTGAGATTCGGGTTGTTGGTGACGGCGACCGTGATCGGGTTGTTCGGGGTGGCGTTGAGCGAGGTGGCCAGTGCCTGTTGATTCGGGGTCGAACCTTGGAATGGGTTCGTCCTGACCGAGAGCTGAAGGGTATTTCCGCCCACCAGCGTAAGCGTGGTGGTGAGCAGGAAGCTATTCTGGGTCTCCAAGCCCAAGGCCGTATTCAAGTTGGGGGCACTGAGCCCGCCGGTTGTGGTGACGATGTTGTAGAGCGTCGGCGTGGTTGTCGAAGCACTGGCACCTTGCACAATGACTTTGCCGCCGGTGAAGCTGGCGCTGCCAGCCGTGAAGGTGTCGGACTGCGGTCCCGCTACGTTGATCGTGAATGAACCCGCGCTCTGCGTGAAGCCGTTGGTGATCGCGAAGTTGGTGAGCGGGACGGCAGTTTTGAGCGAGCCGGTGTTAGCCATGCTCAGGGCGCTGGTAGCGCTCAGCGTGCCGGCATTCGTGACATCGCCGCCAATGCCCGCCGAGTCGATGACCGTGCCGCCGAGGTTGTTGGCGACGCCGCCGGTGATACCCGCCGCGCCGAGGACCGTGAGCGTGCCCGTGTTGGCCAGGACGTTGCCGGCGAGGCCCGCCGCGCCCGTGAGCGTCAGCGGTCCCGAGTTGGTCACGTCACCGACGATGTTGCCGGCGCTCAGCGTGCCGTTGTTGATGATGGTGTTGGTCGCGAGGTGGCCGATGTTGTCGGTCACGGCGAGCGTGCCATTGTTGAGCACATTGCCCTGCAGGTTTGTAGCGCTGAGCGAGGAACCGAGGTTGATCGTCGTGCTGCCCGTGTAGGTGGTCGCGCCGAAAGTGACCGCGCCCGAGGTGGCGGGAGTTCCGCCGCCGATGATGACCGCGCTGGCGGTGCCGTTGTCACCAACTGTGCCGAAGGTGCCGCCGAAGACTTGAAATGTGCCAGCGTTGCCAGCCGCTGCGCCAATCTCGACGTTGACGGTACTGGCCGAGGCGGCGGTATTAGAAAGCGTCAGGGTCTCGGCCGGGTTGGCGAAAATGATGTTGAGCTGACCGTCGCCGGTAATCGCCTGAGGCAAGGTGGTGTTGGCGTTAATGGTTAGATTTAAGACTGTTGCCGCTGCCGTCGCTGCCGTGCCGAAGGAGAGTTTAGTTCCCGCCGTCGCGGTGGCGAAATCTGCCCCGGTTGCATTGAGCGTGCCACCGCTGATGCCGGTCGAGCCGGTGTAGGTGTTGCCTGCGGCGGCGAAGTTGAAGACCGTCGTGCCGGCGCCGACGACGTTATTGCCGACGAGGTTGATGCCGCCCGCGCCGGTGAGCGCGTTGGCAAAGGTGAATGTCGTGATGCCGGACGTGCTGACGTCGATGGTGGAAGTGCCGCCCGTAAGGGTGCCGGCGAAGCCGTAAGATTCCGTGGCCGACGGACCGGTGAACTTGAGCGTGCCGCCGCCCAGATTCAACGTACCTGCGCCTATGAGCTTGGTCTGGTCGATGGCAAATGTACCGCCGTTGATGTTCAGGGTGCCGTTCAGGACCACGTTGTTGTTGAAGGTGTCGCTGCCACCGGACATGGTGAAGACGCCAGTGCCCACGCCAGGGGCGTCGCCGATGAGAAAGGTCGATCCGTTGGTCACGCCGGCATTGCCGTAATTAATGACGCCGCCTGTCTGAATGAGGCTGCCCTGCGATCCCGCGGTCGCACCGAGGATAAAGGCCACGTGGTCGGTGGCGTTCGTGCCGATGTTAAGGGTACCGTTGGAAAGGTTGTAAGTGCCCGTGCCGCCGCCTCGATCACCAATTTCTACGGTCGTGGCGGTGCCAAAAAAATCAACGGTGGACCCAACGCCGGTTTGATTAATGGTTCCTGAGCCACCGCCAGTGCCGGCTTGGGCGCCGGTGGAGACAGTCCCCACCTGCACATCGGTCGCCCGTGTCGAGCCAGGAGAGCCCACGACGAACGCGCTGGAGTCGCTAATGTTGATCGTACCTTGGGAACCTACCGAGCTCAATCCGGTTGCGCTGCCGTTGGATCCCAGCGCAATCGTGTAGCTTCCTGCAGAGGTGCCTGTCTGTAAGACCGATCCGTTTGTAATCGACCAAGTTCCCCTTCCGGAATCGTAACCAAGGATGAGGGAGGAGCCGATAATCGCAGTCGAGTTGGTGGCCGGAACGGCTGGCTCTGCTGGGGTGGAACCGTTTGCAGGAACGGCAGCAATACCGGCGCTTCCCTGGGTTACAGTTCCGGTCGTAGTTGTTCCGAAGAGGCTTCCCGTCGTTCCGGACTCAGAATCGCCAACGATCATCGATGTGGTTGTTCCGGTGGCATCGTAGCTGAATACGCCCGATCGGATGTTGAAGGTTCCTGCTCCACCCTGGGTATTGTTGGCTGAAAGAGTGAAATTTTGATCGTCACCCACGACCACCTTGCCGTTGCTGACGACAAACCCACCGTTCCCCGCGTAGTTAAGAGTCACGCCGCCATCCACAACAAAGTCACCGCCGGCGGCGTTCGTGCCGGCGACGTTGAAGTTTTGTCCGGAAGAGTTTGTGAAATTAACCGTGCCGCCGGACGAGAAGAAGGCGATGTAATTCGATACCAGAAAGCCAGCCACAGTGTTTGCCTGCGACGTTTGGTTGATCGCAACTGGTACGGGAGTATTGGTATTGAAGAAAATGACGCCCGAGTTGGTAACATAGTAGTTTCCCTCGTTCAAATCAGCCTGAACTACCGCTATATTGCCCGCCTGAGGAAAGGTGGATGAAGTGCTGCCGGTGAGGTAGGTGTTGGGAGGTACCGTGCTCCAGTTCGCGGGAGTGTTGAAATTTTCATCTCCCGGACCCGTGGGATTCTGCGCGGTACTGTTCAGCTTGATTCCGCCTTGATAATAAAGAGGAGTCTGGCCGGATGCGAGCGGCGCAAGTGCAGTAATGGCAACGAGCGGCAGAATAGTACGCAGGAAAAGTTTCATTTCGCGCGTAACCTACTGAAAACATTTAACTAAGCCAAGATAAATTTCGTTTTTCTATAAGATGCCTTTGAGAGGTAAAAAGGCTTTTGGATTTGAGTCCAAAAGTGGCCTTCCCAACTTCGTCAACTCCTTATCTAACTAATCTTAGATTTCACCCATGTGATCACTTCGTCATGCTTGCCGCGCGCATTCCAAACCCGGCGCAGGAAGTCGGCCGGGTCGATACCGTGGGTCCGGAAAAACTTCCGGTCGCCGCCGCAGCCGTACATGAGTTCCGGGGGCATCTCGCCGCGCAGTTTGGCCTCAGCCTTGGGCAATAGCCGGGGTAGCCAGCCGATGCCTTCCACCTGAGCGTCTTTGGCGGGGAGATCGGCCACGATAATCTGGTGCTTCGAAGCAGTGCTGTTTTGCTCTTTCAGGAAGTACTCGCGCCGGACGGAGGCAATCTTCAACGCGGTTTCCAGCGTCGGCTCGCCCCCCTTGGCGAAATCCTCGACAAAGTCGAAGAATTCCTGCGTGGTGTGCCCGATCGAGGCGAGGAAGGTTTTGCCTTTGTCATCGATCAGGCCTTCGGCTTTCTGGTGGCCCGCTTGGTACTTGTCGACACTAGTCTGGAAGAGCTTGGTGAAGCGCACTTCCCAGCTCGGCGCGGGCAGGGGCTGGGTTTTGCGGCCCGGCCTGGCGGCGAACTTGGGCCCGGTGGCGTCCATGGCGCGGCGCCATTGATCCTGCACACCGATATTACCCAGCGTATCGGCCCAGGTCATGGCGGGCCAGGCGGCTTCGCGATGGCCACCGGCGATGCGTTGGGCGACGAGGTCGGCTTCAAGCGCATAGAGCGGCGCGGAGGGAACCGTGATCATCTCGGGCGCCTGGCCGGTTTTTAGGAGCAGGATCTGCGATTCCCCGCCATCGGCATTGGCCACCCACGGCGTGGGCAGGATGATCGAGCCCCCGGTACCGTCGATGCGGACCTTGTTCTCCTGGTGCAGGCTGACGGCGCAGGAGAGATTGGCGACGATGCCGCCGGGGAAGAGGAGCAGCGCGGAGGAGTATTCATCCACGCCGCTGGCGGAGCCGATTTGGCCGGCGGCATAGACGCGCTCGGGTTCGACGACTTTTTCCTCCTTCGCGCCGGCGACAAGCCGCGCCATGGAGGTGCAGTACCCGCCGACATCGAGGATGCCCCCGCCGCCGAGGCTGCGGCTGAAGAGGCGGCTTTCGAGATCGTAGGTGGCGCGGAAGCTGAAGCGCGCGGTGATGGTGCGGACTTCGCCAATGGCGCCGGAACGGATGAGGTCGAGCATACGCTGGACCTGGGGGTGGCAACGGTACATGTAGGCTTCCATGAAGAAGACGCTGTTTTCCCACACGGCCTGGAGCATCTCGACCGCTTCTTCGTGATGGAGGCCGATCGGCTTTTCACAGAGGATGTGCTTCTTGGCCTGCGCGGCACGGAGGGTCCACTCGCGATGCTGAGGATGGGGCGTGGCGATATAGACGACATCGACTTCCGGGTTGGCGAGAAGCGCTTCGTAGGAGTCGTGGTGGTGGGGTGTCTGGTAGAGCTTGGCGAAGTCGCGCGCTTTCTCGGCGGAGCGGCTGCCGACGGCGACGAGATCGCCCAACTCCGACCGCAGGATGCCACGGGCGAATTTGTGAGCGATGGAACCGGTGCCGATAATTCCCCAGCGAAGTTTGGTCATAGATAGATAAGAGCTCCGTTGCGATTCGAGCGGAACGCTATTCTCGCGCATGTGGATGCGAGCGCAAGCAGATAGCGGAGCAAGGTGGCCTGCGCCGGCTACCCCGGCGACCTATCGCTGCCGCGCGATGATGTCCATCGAGGGGAGGTGATTGGTCAAATCATCCAGCTCCTTTTTCAACGCCAGCCGATAGGTGATTTCCTCCCGCGCCCAGCCTTGATTATAGACGTAAAGATTCTGCATGCCTTGAAGTGTGGCCAGGTCGGTGGTGGCGAAGGTTTGCAAATTGAAGATCAATTCCCGCGCGCCCTCCAGCCGCTGGTTTTCGTCGGCGCCGTTGGCCAGGGAATGGTAGGAATCCTGCGCGCTACGGAGCTTGCCATTGGTGAGGTAGAAGCGGTCATCGGGCGGGCCCGAACCGGGGTTATTGTTTTCGTTGTGCCTACGGCCGTTGAGGTAGGAATCGAGGCAGCGGGTGTTCGTGTGGAATTGCTTCAGGAAGGACGATTCCTGCAGGAAGCGGTCCTGGTCATACGTCTCCCAATTCTTCACCCCGCCGACGCGGACGGCATAATAGGGAATGATGGTGGCGGAACCGGGCGCGGGGTTCGCTTGCCAGGCCTTGGCCAGGAGCAGACTGACGTCGACCTTCTTTTGCGCGGCGACAATGCCCGCGGCCGTTCCGCTCTTGACATGGATGACGGGGGCGCCGGTGTTGCCGGGGCTGAGTCTGATGTCGAAGTCGATCCGCTCCGCATTGGTGCCAATGATGGAGCCGGGCTTGCCGGCGAGGATGTCGGTGTTGGCGCCGACATCGGGGATGATCAACTGGTCCCCAGCCTGGATGCTGTCGGGTTTGTCGCCTGGCGCGGGCAGGTAGGTAAATTGATTGTCAGTGATGGTGAAGACGGCAAGGTCGCGGTTGGCACAGCCCTTGAGTGCCGTGGTGGTGATGATCGTACCGTCGCGGGTGGTGAGTTTGACGTTGGGATTGCCGGCGAGCAGGTGCAGCTGCGTGACGACGAAGGTGCCTTCCGGCGAGCGCATGAAGAAGCCGAGGCCCTGCGCGTTGTCGCCCTTGACGATGACGATCGATTTGGCCTCGTCCTCGGTGAGGACGGGCGTCGGCAGTACGGCCGGCGCGGCAACCGGGTTGATGGCCGAGTCGGGCACGGTGAAGAACGGTGTGTAGACGGTGAGCGATTGGTTCGCCGAGACAGAGGCATCGAGTTGAACGACTTGGAGGTGCCACGAGATATCGACCGGGGTTGGCGTGGCGGTGTCGGTATCGGTCGTTGGAGGCGTCGGGGCGACCGGCGCGGTGTTGGTGTCAGGGGCAGGCGGCGCGGCG
>CAZZWT010000110.1:0-9544 GCA_964657775.1 uncultured Candidatus Methylacidiphilales bacterium
GGCGGGCACCAGGCTCGTTTGCAGTTCGCCGATCTCCAGGCGATTGGGCTGGAAGTCATCCAGCTTGGGCGTCGCCGCGACGGAGGTGACGTCCGCTCCGGCATCCGGCGCGGATTCGGCGATCGGCGTCGATGAGCCAGTGACAACGATCTCCGGCAGGTTGATCGGCACGGTGACGTACTGCTTCGCGGTGGGATCGAAGTAGCTGAAAGTTGCCGCGGGCAGGGGGACGTTGCCGCGCACGTGGGGGATGACCGATTGCTCGAATGTCTTGACCGCCTGCCGCCGCGATTCCTCGAGGTAATTCGTGCCCGAGCGCGGCGTATAAGTCTTCCACGCCGGATCGTCGGCCAGCGCGGGGCAGCGCACGTAATCGAAGTTGCCTTCGCCGTGAATTTGGAAGCGAAGCGTCACCGGTTCGCCGATGCCGACCGTCGCCGGCTGCGCCTCGCCCACGACAGTGAAGTGGCCGATCGCGCCGGTGAAGTGGGCGGGCCGGCCTTCGTCGGGTAGCGGAAGAACGTGCATGGTGAGCAGGTTACTTGAGACCATTTCATGCGCGAGAATGGGCTGCCGCCCGAGCATGTTGCCAAAGAGCGTGTTCACCATGCTGGTCCGGTAGCCCTTGATCCAGTAGGTGTCGCGTTCCATGCTCAGGGGAAAGTCGCCATTCTTCGGCGCGGAGATGGCGGTAAGCCAGGTTTCGCGGAGGTACTGCTCGTTTTCCAGCAGAATTATGGCGGTATGGCCGCGCGTGGTGAAGCTGTTCATTAGGAAGTCGCTACCCTTGATCGTGGGCAACGAATTTTGGTCGGCGAAGACATCCTCGCGGATAAAGAAATCGATCTCCATGCCGACCGCTTGGCCCACGTAGGCGTCCGTCGTCTGCGGCGTAATAATCAGAAAAACCTTGGCGAGGCTGCCGTCCTTGTCGCGCGGCACGAGCGAATCGGCATCGGAGGCCGGCGCGTTGGGATTAGCCGGCGGGGGCGGCGCGTTGTTGGCCGGCGGCGAGACGACGGGACCGGGGGACGCTTGTGCGGGCGTCGGGTTGATCACGATCGGCTTGTTGCCATTCGCGACGACATGCAGCTTCATCGCCTTGGCGTGGAGCACCTCGCCCTCCTGCGTGTGGATGTCGAACGCGGGCAGGGTGAAATCGCCTGGCCGAGTGGGGATGAGCGCGAAGTTAAGCACCACAGAGGTTTCGGAACCGCCGTTCTCGTCGCCGCTCTTGATCTGCATGTTCGTGCCGCCGTGCGAGAGGCCATCCACCTCGGGAAATTGCAGGCCGCCGATCGTGCCGCCCGTGATGGTGAACGTGACCATGACCGGATCGCCGACGTTGGCCTCGGGCGGATCGATCTGCTGCGTGAGCGTCGCGGCGGCAAGGCACGAAGCGGTGGTCCAGGCGAGCACCAGCGCAGCAAGGGCGAACCGGACCATCTACCAGTCCTTCCCCGAGGGTGGCGGTGGCACCTGGTTATCGCCGTTGATGCTGCGCGCATTGATGTGGCGCTCGTCATCCTTCAGTGAGTCGAGCAGGTTTTCCGCGTCCTCCTTCGACTTGATGTTGGGGTCCTTCAGGTCCTGGT
Organism: uncultured Candidatus Methylacidiphilales bacterium; assembly: GCA_964657775.1. Taxonomy (GTDB): domain Bacteria; phylum Verrucomicrobiota; class Verrucomicrobiia; order Methylacidiphilales; family UBA1321; genus JABDGH01. Next base: position 1,596 of record CAZZWT010000110.1, read on the forward strand.
CGCGCGTGCCGGAATAGGTATTCAGGTTTTGATTCTGGCCGTCCTTGCCGTTCGCGGCCTCGCCACTTTTATCGCCCGGCTGGGCCTGCGCCTGGTCATGACCATTGCCCGGCTGATACTGCGGCTTGTCGCCCTTCTTGCCCTGCTGGGAATCGTCGCCGCCGTTGCCCTTCTCGCCGTCGGAGGGGTCCGTCTTGTCCTGCCCGCCTTGCGAACCCTGCCGCTTTTTCAGTTCCTCCAGCATCCGCTTCACGTAGGCGTAATTGTGCGCGGAATCGGGATTCGTCTTGAGCTTGAGCGCCGAGTCGTAGGAGTGGAGCGCGTCTTCCCAAAGCTTGATCGTCTTCTTGGAGTCGACCTTCTGCATCGCGTCGCCGTGCTGGAAAAGCGCATTGCCGAGGTTGTAGTAAGCCGATTCCTGCTGGTCGAGATCGGGCGTCTCGAGCGCCTTGCGATAGGCCTCCTCCGCCTCGGAGAATTCGCCGGCCTTGTAAGCCGCGTCACCTTGATTGTATTCCAAATCTTTGCGGTCGGGGGAATTCTCGGCCGCTTTCTGGTAGTGTTGTGCGGAATCCTCGAATTTGCCGGATTTGTAATCGCGCTCCGCCGTGCTGGCATCATCCGCGCGCGCCGGAAAAATAAACAACGCAAAAGCGATGACCGACGCGGCGCCGACGGAGTTGCGCGCGCGGCGCCGATACGACGAACGGCGTCCCGTCTCGGTGGGCGCAACGGGTGCGGCAGCGCGATCCTTGATCAGGAACTGGAGCATCAGGAGTAACGTAGCGGCGCCGAGCGGCCACTCAAACTGTTCGATGTGGATTTTTTCGCGGCGCTCCTCCAGGTTCGCCTTGGGCAGCGGCGCGATGTAGCGCTGGTAAATCTCATCGAGGCCCTGGCCGTCCTGCCCGAGAGCGACGTAGGCGCCGCCCGTGATGTCGGCAATCTGGCGCAGCGTATCTTCGTCGAGCTTCGAAATCACTTCCTGCCCATTGGCATCCTGGAGATAGGTGGTGTTGCCGGCCTCGTCGCGCTGCACGATGTGGTCGCCATCCGGTGTGCCGACACCAACGGTGTAGATTTTCAATCCGGACTGTGCGGCGTTCTTCACTTCGGTGATGACGCGCCCCTCGAGGTCCTCACCGTCGGTGACGAGGATGAGGAACTTCATATTGTTCGGCTGGCTCTTGAGCGCATCCACGGCGGCATCGATGGCCGTGGCGATGTCGGTGCCGGGACGCGGGATGGTATCGGTATCGAGCTCCTGCACCGCGTTCTGAAAGGCGTCGTGATCAAGCGTGAGCGGGCATTGCAGAAAGGCGTCGCCGGCAAAGGCGATGAGTCCGAGGCGATTGTCGGGCAGGCGATCGGCGAAGTCGGCAATGGCGAGCTTGGCGCGCTCGAGGCGGCTCGGTTTGACGTCCTGCGTGAGCATGCTCTTGGAGCAATCCACCGCGATGAGGATGTCGATGCCGCTGCGGCTTTCCTCCTGCCAATCGAAGAAAAGATGCGGGCGCGCCATGGCGACGAAGAGCAGGCCCACGGCGACGAGGATGAGCATCGCCTTGAGCAATCGCTTCATCGGCGAAACGCTGACCGTGAGCGCGGAGGCGAGGTGCGACGCCGCGAACATGCGCACGGCCTGCTGGCGGCGGCGATGCGCACCGAACTCCAGCAACGCGATGGCCATCATGGCGCCGAGCCCGACGAGCAGCCACACGGGCGCGCCGAAGCCGGGGTCGAGCCGGTCCCAGAGTTCCTGCATCAGGGCACCCTCCGGAATCGGGTGTTGGCCAGCGCGATTTCCAGGCCGAGGAAAAGCAACCCGGGATAGAGCGCCCAGACGAAATACTCCTTCACGTGGTGGAAATGCTTGATCGCGACCTTGGTCGTTTCGAGCTGGTTGATCTCCTGATAGACGCGCTTGAGCGTGTCGTAATCGGCCGCGCGGAAGAATTTCCCGCCGCCGATGTCGGCAATTTTCTGCAGCGCGGCGTTGTCGATATCGACCGGGATGGTGGTGTAAAAAGTGCGCCCCGTCATGGGATCCTGGCGCGGGAACTTGGCCACATCGGAGGAGCCCGCGCCGATGGTGTAGATTTTGATACCGAGCGCGTGCGCCGCTTCGGCAGCGGCGAGTGGGGTGATCTTGCCCGCATTGTTTGCACCATCGGTGAGCAGGACGATGATCTTCGACTTCGATTTTACATCGCGCAGGCGGTTGGCGGAGACGGCGAGAGCCGAGCCGATGGCGGTGGCGTCGCCGACCCACGCGCCGGTGTGGAGGCGGTCGACGTTTTCCAAAAGCCAGTCGTGGTCCAGGGTGAGCGGGCTCATCAGATAGGCCTCGCCGGAGAAGACGACCATGCCGATGCGGTCATTAGGCCGCGCCTTGATGAACTCGCCGACGGTCTCGCGCACGACCTGCACCCGGCTGATTTCCTCGCCGTTCTTGTGATAATCGAGCGCCTCCATCGAGGGCGAGAGATCGATGGCGAGGATCATGTCGATGCCGCTTTCCTGCACCTGCGAACTTGTGTCGACCTTCTGCGGCCGGGCCAGTGCAATGATGCACCAGAAGAGGACGAAGTAGCGTAGGGCCGAGAGCCAACCGCCGGCCTGCACCTTGCGCACGCGACCGAGTCCGTGGAAAAGGCTGAGGCCGGAATATTCGATGGCGGGAGCCTTGCCGCCATGACCGCGCAGGATGGCGAGCAGCGGCAGCAGAAGCAGCAGCGAAAGCACCCAGGGGTAAGCGAATTCGAATTGGCTCATGCGCGCTTTCCGTTTCGTGCCGGGTCCGGCGGCGGCTTGGTGGCGGTGACGAAGTTGGTCGCGCGCTGCTGGACGAGTTCAAGCTCGGCCAGCGTGGGTTGATAGCGGGCGAATTTGACAAGGTCGCACGACTGGAGGAATTCGCGCAGCAGATTGCGATGCTCGGCGAGGGGCGTGGTGATGTCGGCGTCCATTTGCCGGAGGAATTCCTCGGTGGTGCGGCGCGTGGATGGCGCGTGGAAGCGTTGGCCGAGATAGGAGCGAAGTATTTCCGAAACGAGAACGGCGTAGGGAACCGGCTCGTCTTCGCGGATGAGGGAGCGGGCTTTTTCCAACTGTTCGAGCGCGAGATCGTAGGCGCTTTTGGCGCTGAGGATTTTTTTGGGACGAAGTTTTAGAATGAGAAAAACAAGCAAGGCGGTGCCGAGCACAACGCCGAGCGCGAGCCAGTACCAGAACCACGAATGGAGATAGAAAACGGGCGGGCGGATATCGGCGAGGCCATCGGCCGGGGCCATGGCCTGGGCGAAAAGAATCACCCCAGCCTCCGGCTCGCGCGGGTCTGGAAGAAGGTGTAGAGCGCGTTGCTATAGGGCTCGCCAGTGCGGAGTTCCAGCGTATCGACGCCAGCCTGGCGCGCGGCGCGGCGGAAATTCTCCATGCGCTCGCGGGCCTGCGCGGTGAAAGCTTCGCGCACGTGGCGGCTGTCGGTGTCGATCTCCATCACCTCGCCGGTCTCGGTATCTTCGAGCGTGAGCAGGCCGAGCGCGGGCAGTTCCTCCTCGTGGCGATCGCGCAGGTGCAGCAGCACGAGATCGTGGCGCTTGTTGGTGAGGCGAAGCTGAAGGCGCAGCCGCTCGAATGCCTCGGGCGTCTCGATGAAATCGGAGATGACGAAGACCACGGCTTTGCGGCGCTGGATATCGTTGATGAAATCGAGCGCGGCGGCGACATCGGTGCCACGGCGTTGGGGCTGGCAGAAAAGGATCTCGCGGATGACGCGCAGGACATGCTGACGGCCCTTGGTCGGCGGGATGAATTGCTCGACCTCGTCGCTGAAGAGAAGCAGGCCGACCTTGTCGCGATTGCGGATGGCGGAGAAGGCGAGGACGCTGGCTACCTCGGCGGCGAGTTCGCGCTTGCTCTGCGCTTGCGATCCGAATTTTCCCGACGCGCTAACATCGACCGCGAGCAGGATGGTAAGTTCCCGCTCCTCGCGGAGCTTCTTGATGAACGGCGTGCCGGTGCGCGCGGTGACGTTCCAATCGATGAGGCGCACCTCATCGCCGGGCGTGTATTCGCGCACTTCATCGAAGTCCATGCCGCGGCCCTTGAAGACGGAGTGGTATTCCCCCGAAAGCGCATCGGTGACAAGCCGCCGCGTGCGCAGCTCGACTTGGCGCACTTTCTTCAGGATTTCACGAGTGACGGCGGAGTCCATGGGGAGGAACGAAGAACTAAGAAGTTAGAACGTAGAAGTTCAGGTGCCTTTTCGTTCTTCGTTCTAACTTCTCAGTTCTAAGTTTTAAGGCACCGGCAGCGTATCGAGAATCTTCTGCACGATATCGCGCGAGGAAAGATTCTCTGCCTCGGCCTCGTAGGTGACGGTGACGCGGTGTTGCAGCACGTCGTGGGCGACTTCCTTGACGTCCTGCGGCGTGACGTAGGCGCGGCCGTTGAGGAAGGCCAGCGCGCGCGCGGCGAGGGTCATGGCGATGGTCGCGCGGGGCGAGGCGCCATATTGAATCCAGCCGGGAAAATCGAGCTTGTAAGCCTTGGGATCGCGCGTGGCGATGACGATATCGACAATGTAGTCGCGCACCTTTTCATCGACATGGATGAGATTCACGACCTGCCGCGCCTGTAGGATTTGCTCCGGCGTCACCACCGGTTGCACCGCAAAACTCGGCGTGGTCGTCGCCATCGAGTCGAGGATGCCGCGCTCTTCGGCGCGCGAGGGATAGGTCACCACGATCTTGAGCATGAAACGATCGACCTGCGCCTCGGGCAACGGGTAGGTCCCTTCCTGCTCGACCGGATTCTGCGTGGCCATGACGAGGAACGGCTCGGGCAACTCGTAGGTGTTTTCGCCGAGCGTGACCTGCCGCTCCTGCATCGCCTCGAGCAACGCGCTTTGCACCTTGGCCGGCGCGCGGTTGATTTCATCGGCGAGCACAAAGTTGGCGAAGATCGGGCCGAGCTTCGGGTTGAACGTGCCGTCGCGCGGATTATAAATCTGTGTGCCGACGATATCCGCCGGCAGCATGTCGGGCGTGAACTGAAGCCGCCGAAATTGCACCTGCACGGCGGAGGCCAGCGTGCGCAGCGCGAGCGTCTTGGCCAGGCCGGGCACTCCTTCCAGCAACACGTGACCGTTGGCGATCAGCGCGATGAGCAGGCGATCAATCAGATATTTTTGCCCGACGATAACGCGACCGATTTCACCGCGCAGCGGCTCGACCCACGCGCTGGCCTCCTTCACCGCCTCGGAAGTACCGGCGAGCGCGGCGTGGCCGTAGGCGATGGCGCGGGCCTGCTCCGTGCCGGGAACGGGGGGCAGGCCGGAGGTGATGGCGGTCGAGGCAAAAACGGGGGCGGCTTCCATCGTGCTGTTATGAGGGGAAAACCGCCGCGCGACGAGGTAAATGCGCGGGAATTACCAAAGGGTAAGGTTTGGCCGATTTAAGGCTTCGTTCTACGGCTTCGGCAGGCTTGTCGTTTCCGTCTGGTTATCGGGCGATGTCGTTTCCAGCCATTCGCTTTGGCCGGTCGCGATCAGCGTGCTGACGACCTCGAGAAAACTGAGTGAGGAATAATTAAGCCGGCGCCACAAGCTGGCCAGCGGTTGCGGCCGGCGCGCCATCAATTCCCATATTTTATCGGCCAGGGGCTGCGAGTCGGGCTCGGTCCAGGCCAGCTCCGGCGTCAGGCGGCCGAGGCGCCCTTCCATGGCGCGCAGGGCATCGGGCAGGGCGTGGTAGGCATCGCGCCGCGTGCAGCCCTGCATCAGGATATCCGTGCTGTTCTGGTCAATCTTGTGCTGATCGGGCGCGGCCATGGTCGGCTGCTCCTTGGCATGGAAAACGAAGGTACCGTCGGTGCACGATTGGACAAAGCCCTCCCACACCGCCTCGATGCCCTCCAAGTGTGCGAACCGCGCCTGCACCGCGGCGCCGTCCCGGAAAAAAAAGTTGCCGATGAGTTCGTTGTCCGAGTTGTTGATTTGCAACTCGCCGGTGCGGCGCATGCTGGTGATGGCCTGGAAAATGGTGAGCAAATCGAAGTGGCGCAGGTTGCCGGAAAGATCGAGCGCGAAGACGGAAAGGTGCGCTTGGGTGGAAGTCTTGTGCAGGCGCCGGGCGAGGTTGCGGGTAAAGTAGGCGCCCATTTTGGGGATGTGCTCGAGCAGGTTGAGGAACGCAAGCTTCTCGATGCGGAGGAGCTCGCACGGCTCCAGCGCGCGGACGGCAGCGAGGCGCGGCTGGCCCGTGAGGACGGCCAGATCGCCGAAGAAATCACCGCGCGACATGACCCCAACGGTGCGCGTCTGCAACCCGTCCGGGCTGACGGTGATGGCCTCGACCACGCCACTTGCGACAATGAAGATGCCGTTGGCCGGGTCGCCTTGGTTGTAGATCATCTCACCGGCGGCGACCGACTTCTTGATGCACAGGCCATCGATTTCGAGCCGGCTGTTGGCGTCGAGAAATTCGAGCAGCGTAAAGAAGTTAGACTCGAAGTTGGATTCCATGGCGGTGCGCAGTATTCCCTAGCTCCCCCTAAATCGCAATAATTCCCGTGGCGTAACCATTGCAGTCTCGCGGCGGCTTTCGGTCGCCAAAAGAGCAGGGGTTGTGCCTATAGGTCCTATAAGTCTTATACGACCTATAGGTCCTTTTGGATGCGAGCTTATCCCAAGGGAATCATCGTCCGCTGGTGCTTCTCGTAGGAGGCGACTTCTTTGATGCCGAGCTCCTCCACCAGCACTTCGAGGCGGTCGTAGTATTCGCCGAGCTGGGCGTAAGAATGGGCGTCGCTGGCCAGCGTGAAGGGGATGCCGATTTCAATGGCGTAGCGGATGAGGTCGATATGGGGATATTGCTCACCGACCGGTTTACGCCAGCCGGCGGTGCTGATTTCGATGGCGAGGTCCTCGCGCTTGATGCGATCCATCAGCGGTTTAAAATGGGGGAGGAGTCCGCCCTCGGGCGTCCAGACACCGTGGATCTTCATGAGGTCGAGGTGGGACATGCAGTCGATCCCGCCACGATCGATCATGCCGTTGAGCTCGGCGACGTAGGTGACGCAATCGGCGGCGATGTCGCGCCGGGCGAACTCGTCCTTGCGGGTGACTTGGTCGAACATCTCCTGCTCCGGCGGCAGGTAGTGCGCGGAGCCGAGGACGAAGTCGAGCCGGTCCCAGTTTTTCTCAACCCACGCGCGGCCGGCCTGGCCCGTTTCGGGATCGTTATCGAGCTCGATGCCGGCGAGGAATTTCAGGTCGGGATTGGCCGCGTTGAGTTTGTCGATCTCGTCGAAAAGGACGCCGTCCTTGTACCGGTCGTGATCGGTAAAGGCGACCTGCTTCAGCCCCTTCTTGCGCGCGGAATCGGCCCACGGTTGCAGGAGCTCCTGCGTGTAAAGCTTGATGCTGTGGGCCTGGGGGTGGTTGTGGTAGTCAATGGGGAGGGGCATTGGTCGTGCTGGTAATGTTGATGATGGAGGTTCCACGGAGGTTTTGACCGTTCTGAGATCCGTCCGTGATTTCAGCGGCGGCTTTCACCAAAGTCGCCGGCGGCGGATCGAGTTTATCCCCCGGCTTGATGCCATTGAGTGCGAACCAGTGGAGATTTGTCTCCAGTGCGTACTGGACTTGATCGCTGTCGCTGCGCGTGCGCGGAAGTTCGCTGTCGGGCAGCGCAGGATCGCCGGGCTGCATGTCGTGAATTTCGAGGATGACGCCGTTCTTGTCGATGAAGGCGACGGAGAGGGGAATGAGCGTGTTCTTCATCCAGAATTCCGCGCGGCCGAGCGGCAGCAGGAAGATCATGCCGTCGTTATCGGGCATCTTGGTCACGAACATCAGGCCCCGTTCTTCCTGCGCGGGCGTGGCGGCGATTTTGGTGTGAAGTGTCGCCTTGTCGATGTGGAGATCGGTGGATGCCAGCGGGCCG
>CAZZWT010000111.1:0-9541 GCA_964657775.1 uncultured Candidatus Methylacidiphilales bacterium
ATCTCTTCGAGCACATCGACCATGTCCGCCGTGTTCTGCGGCCCGCGCGAGGTGGAGGTGAGGACGAGCTGGTCCTCGTAGGTGTCGTAAATGGCCGTGACCCCGGCGCCGCTCAAGTTGATGTTGTTGATCACCGTGTCGAGCGTGTCGCCGGAGTTATAGGGAATGGAGACGCCATTGATCGTGAAGTTGCCCGCCGTCGGCGCGGTGGCCAGACCGGCCGTGGCCAAGTCCGTGTTGGGATCGATCCGGCCGATGCCGATGGCGGAAGTGACGGAGCCGGAGGCGTTGTTGAAAAGCTGGGCCTTGCTGAGAAAGTCGCTCGTGTCCGTGGCGGAACCGAGGAGAATGGGTGAGGCCGAGGCGAGGGAAATCTGGCCGGTGGTGGCGTTGTAGGTGGCGGTGACGCCGGCGCCAGCGTTGTTGATCTTGCCGATGACCGAGGCGGTCGAATTCGCGTTGCCGTCGTCGAGCACATCGGTGCTGGCCAAGGTGATGGTCTTGCCATTGATGGTGAAGGTCTGGCCATCGACGGACGATTCATCGAGCACGGTCCCGATGTTGGTGGTGCCCGCGGGCGGGGCGGCGAGCTTGGAATTGGTGCCCGAACCGCTGCGCAAAACGGTGCTGGAGGCGAGCTGCGTGATATTGACCGAGACGCTGCCCGCCTGCGCGGTGCTATCGACCGTGGGCGTGCCGACGGCCGTGTTGGAGCCGACCGCGGTCTGCGAGGCGAGGACGTTTGGGGTCAGCGATTGCAGGACGGTGCTGAGCTGGCCGAGGCTGGTACCGAGCGCGCCCAGCGTGGTGCTCTGCGAGGTCAGGTTGGTGTCGGACTTCTGGAGGTTGGTGATCGGGATGCTATCCGCCGCAATGATCGCCGAGATGATCGACGAGACATTCAAGCCGCTGAAAGTACCTCCAATAGTGACGCTCATAACCGTTAGATACCCTTGCTATCGGCATGGCCGCACCACTCCTTGACTCTATTTTCAGGAGGTAAAAAAGATGAAACATAATTCTAAGGCCGGCGGGATTGGTGCCGATAAAACCAGCGAGCGTACAGCCCAACCCCGCGCGCCTCTCGTTCCCAACTTATTTGGGAACGCCTCCGGTTCCTCGCAAAGTTTCACTTCGCGCCGATTTTAGTTGCCGGGCGCAGACCATTGCACACCGTTTGCAGCGTTGGCAAAATTTGCTAAAAATACTGGAAATTTAGCCAATTAAGAAAACGGCCCGACCTCCGCTCACTTCTCCACCGCTTCGGCGGATTCCTCCGGCACGGCTTCCTCCCCGGCGCCGCCCGCGTATTCCTTCAGCTTGTTGCGCAGGGTGCGGACGTTGATGCCGATCAGGTTCGCCGCTTCGTTGCGGTTGCCGGCGGTCTTCTTCAAGGCGAGGAAGATCAGCCGCTTCTCGACATCCGCGAGCGTGGGGAAAGTCTGGCCATCACCGAGCACCGAGTCCTCGGAATTCGCGACCTGCGAAGGGACGATGTCCGCGTAGGTGAGTTCACTATCGCTCGAGGCAAGGATGACCGCGCGCTCGGCGTAATTGCGCAGCTCGCGGACGTTGCCCGGCCACGGGTAGCGCGTGAGCTGGTCCAGCGCGATCGCGCTGACCCGCGGCACCGGCTTGTTGTGCTTCTTCGCGAACTGGTCCAGGAATTTGCCGAGCAGGAATTCCACCTCGCCCTTGCGATCGGCCAGGCGCGGCACCTTGATCGGCACGACGTGCAGGCGGTAGTAGAGATCCTCCCGAAACTTCCCGGCCGCCACCGCCTGGACGAGATCGCGGTTGGTCGTGGCGATGATGCGCGCATCGACCTTGATCGTGCGGCTGCCGCCCACGCGCTCGAATTCGTGCTCCTGCAAGACGCGGAGCAACTTGGCCTGCAGCGGCAGCGAGATCTCGGTGATTTCGTCGAGCAAAAGCGTGCCGCCGTTGGCCAGCTCGAAGCGGCCTTCCCGCTTCATCGTCGCGCCGGTGAAGGCGCCCTTTTCGTGGCCGAAGAACTCGCTCTCCAGCAGCGTCTCTGGCACGGCAGCGCAGTTGACCTTGATGTAAGGCTTGTCCTTGCGGAGGCTCTTTTCGTGCAGCGAGCGGGCGATGACTTCCTTACCCGTGCCGCTTTCACCCTCGATCAAAACCGTGGCGTCGGTCGGCGCCACTTGAAGAATGAGCTTCTGCACCAGCGACATCTCCGAGCTGACGGCGAGGAGCGAGGAGAACTCCGACTCATCCGCCAACTGCGCCTTGAGGTTGGTGTTCTGCTTCCGCAACTCGCGCTGCTGAGCGATCTGCGCGATGGCGAGCTCGAGCTGGCTGGTCGTGAACGGCTTGAGCAAATAGTTCGACGCGCCCATCTTCATCGCCTCGACCGCCGACTCGATCGTGCCGAAGCCGGTGATGATGATCACCTCGACGCTCGGATTCGTCTTCTTGAATTGGCGCAGCAACTCCATGCCGTTGCCGTCAGGTAGTTGCAGGTCGGAGATGACAAGGTCGGCCGGTTCCTTCGCCTGCTCCTCGTTGGCTTGGAAGCAGGAACTGACCGCGAGCACCGGAATTTCCATCCGCTGCAGGGAGATGACAAGCGCGCGCCGGACGATCGGGTCGTCCTCCACCACCATTATTTTTTCAAACCGTATGGAGTTCAACTTGGGGGCTATTGAGTGGAAGCTGTCTGCGGGTCGGGAAGTAGTTGGTTCAGCGAGCGATTCATCTGCATCAGGTCAGCTTCTTCGGGAAGAATCTTTCGGCCACCAGCCTGCGCTGTTAAATCAGCGGGGCTGTTCATGTTCGCGTTCGCCGTTACCGCCTCGTAACTGACGAGTGAATCATAGTGATTGAGGGCCTCCTGCCAAGTTTTACCTTCCGGCGGCAACATCGCCGACTCCTGCACGAGCGGCGGCAGCACCTCGGCGTCCTTCTTGTTCAGGTCGAGCAGCATCTTCGCCGTCTCGCGCTGCCAGTAGGTTTCATCCTTGGGGAAGACGGTGCGCACGGTCCACGCCAGTGCCTCCAGTTCGTCGTGCGCGGCCTGCGGCTTCTTGCTCAGAATATCGAGATGATAGAGCCGCAACCGCGCCTGCGGTGCGAGAGGATTGAACGGATGCGCCGCCAATGTCTCGTTATAGAGTTTCGTCGCGTCGTCCGTGCGCTTCAGTTGATAATAGCAATCGGCCTGAAGATACGCCGCCTTCTCCAGCGAGAGTGGAGGCGCCGTCGGGCATTCCTTGCGGTAGCGCGCGAAAAGTTCCGCTGCGCGCGCCCATGAGCCGCTTTGATATTCGTTGGCCGCGAGGCCCCACAGCGTGCCGACGGTCAACTCCGTATAGCGTTTCAGATCTTCCGCCGATTGCACCTTACCCTCGTTGATCGTGTGCGCGAGCGCGAGATAATAGGCGTCGCGCGCCTGGTCCGGCAACCCCATCTGCGTGTACATCGCGCCGACGCGATAGGCGACCGCGCCGATCTCGGGTCGTTGCGGAAAGAGCGTCATCCAGATCTTGAGCCAGCAAAGGCCCTCGGCTTCCTGGTGCTCCTCGGCGAGGCAATCGGCGAGTTCCAGAATCGCGCGGGCACGCCACTGCGGAAGGATGTCGCCGTTGCCAACACACTGCTTGAGGTAAGCGATCGCGAGAATTTTGTCGCCATGCTGTCGCAGGTAAGCAACCCGCTTCAGGAACGGCGGCAAATCCTCTTTCAAGTCGGGCAGAGGGCGGACGCCAACGAAACCGAGACTGTCGTGGATCGAGCCATCATCATTATATTTTCCGGCGGGATGGACGGGCGTGGGCGGCACCCTCTCTGGCGTGAGGCCGGCTGTCGCATCGGGGGTGGAGGATTGATCCGGGGATGGTGCCGGCGCAGGCGCGTCCTTTTTTTCCGGAGCGGGCGGCGTGTCGGATGGCTTCGCCGGCGCGAGTTCATTAACCGGCTGTGCACGCGGTGCAATGAGGGTCGCCCCGGGTGCATTGGCCGGCGCGGCAATCGGAGACGTCGATCCATCCGGCGGAGGCGCAAGAGGTGCGGCGGGCGTGGTCGTAGCGGCCGGAGGCGATGCGGCTGCGGGAACAGTAGGCGCCGGTGCCGTCGTCAAAATCGGCTCGGGCGCTGTCATTGCGAGTTGCGGCAAATCATCCGCCCGCACGAGCAAGGATGCGGCCATCGCCATCAAGAAAAATCCGGCGCGCATAGAAAGACTCGCGTTCACCGCTGGGGCTTCGAGTAAATCGCGGCCGATCCGCCCACAGGTCCCGTCGGCAGAACCGATTGATCGATCAGCGGCGGCAGCCAGTAATTATCATCCGATGTCGGAGCCGGTGCGCCCGGTCCAGTGCTGGGCGGCGAGCCCGCGCCACTCGCACCCGGTGCCGCATGGTAAGCGGCCGCCTGCTGCTTCGCCTCATCGGCCGCGGCCTGGGGGTTGGCTTTGATCCATTGCAGGAACGGCGAAACGGTGATCATTTTTTCGCTGTCCGGCTTCTTGCCCGCGACAGCGGTCCCGTCCGGTCCGACCGTCGTGGGGGCGATATCGGCCTGCCTCACCGGCTGCACCACGGCGGGTGTGGGTGCGCTGGCGGAAGCGGCGAGCGACTTCTTACCCATCGGCTTCAATTGGTCCGGCAGCGGCGGCATGATCACCCCCTTGGACCAGATCGGCATGGGCAGGAACGCGCTCACGTTGGACGCGACAAACTGCTGCTGCGACACCGGCGGCGCGGGCGCCAAATCTTTCGGGTCATCGACGGGCAGCCCGGTCAGTTCATCCCCGCGCGCGGAAAAAAATAACGTTAGCACAAAAAGAGAAAGCATGATTAGCGATGTGGCCCGAGGTGTGGCGAAGGTCGTGCGATTCAGACTGCTCATGAGTTTTCGTCCTTTCATCGTTGGAAGAACATTTCCCGCTGGGAGAATTATTTTCCGGTTTATCCAAGAATTCTTTCTCCAGTTATCGGGCGCACACGCTCAAAAATGAGGCAAAGATGAAAAAAAGTCCGCATCACCTGTAACACGAAATTGCTCTGAAATAATCCGCAATTTGTCTCATCTTCCCGCGCCTTTTTGCCGATCAATTGAACGTAAGGCAAATCGCCCCTCGACCCATGAGACCCACGTACCCACAGCCCATCGCCCCAGTCGAACGAACTCCCTCGAAGAAAAGCATTTTCGAATATCTCGAGGACCCCCAAGCGGCCGCGACTCTCCCCTCGCTCAAGTCGGTGCTGGCGGAGCTCGAAATGCTCACGCAAAAGAGCAACATGCGGCTGGACGAAGTCACCCAGCTTGTCCAGGTCGATCAAGGCATGTCTCTGCGCGTTTTGCGCATGGCCAACTCGGTCTATTACTCGCCTTCGGTGCCCATCATGGATGTGCAGGACGCGATCCTCTACATCGGCCTGAACACCTTCCGCGGTGCCGTCGCCTCCACGCGCTGCATCGAGAAGACCTGCCACATCAAACAGGCCGTGCTGGATTGGAAAGATTTTTGGACCCATGCGGCCGGCGTCGGCCAGATCACCACGGAGCTCGCCTCGCACCTGAAGGTGCGCGAACTTCCCACCGAGTCCTTTTACCTCATGGGCCTGATGCACGACATCGGCAAGGTCGTCCTCGCCCACGTCATGCCGGACGAATTCAACGAAATCTACATCCGCGCCATGCATGAGCAGCTCTCGCCCGCCCCACTGGAGATCGAGGCGCTGGGCATCGACCACGGCCAGCTCGGAGCCTGGTACCTCGATAAACAGGGCATCCCCAGCAACCTGTGCGAGCCGGTCCGCTTCCATCACAGCACCGAAACCGGCGACAAGCCGCACATCAAGCACGCCTTGCTCATCCGCCTGGCGGATCACCTGACGCTTTACTATCGCCTTGGCCAATCGGGCAACTACGTCGAGGCGGAAGATCCCTTCTCCACGCCCGACTGGGCGGCCTATCTCGAGCTTTGCCACTACTCGGACGCCCAAGGCAGCGAGCTCAAACGCACTCTCATCGAACAAGTGGCCCGCATCTCGGACTTGGTCCGTAAAATCATCGTCTGACCGCGCCACCCAACGACCCATGTCCCGTGAAACGAATAAATCCTTCCCCCGAGCTCAAAAAGCCGCTAAGTAAAGGCGATATTGGGCCGATAAAACAAGTAAGGCTTATGCAAATCAGCAGGTTCTCCATCCCCACCACTTCCCTCGCAACGATCAAGGCGACGACGCCGTCCGCCCCGGCCACTGCGCCTGCTTCGACCGAGCAGTCCGCGTCCAATTTCACAACCTCTGCTGCTTCGTTCTCCAGCCTGGTTGCCCAAGCCAACCAGACGCCCGCCGTCCGCAGTGAACTGGTCGATTCCTTCAAGTCCCGCATTGCCGCCGGGCAGTATCCCACGGCAGATACCATTGATAGCCTGACAGATACAATCGGAAGCAGCATTCTTCATATGGCTGATTCCGCGCAGGAATAGTTTCTGTCCTGCGGCTCATTGACTGTCCGGTTTCTTTTTCACGCCGTACAGTTAGCGCCTGCGTGGTTTCTCCAGCTATTTTCCGACTCGCAGCTCCATATGCGGATGAACCGTCCGCCAACGGATTAATTTTCCGTAACATTTGACCGAAAAGGATAAAAATTCCTGAATCGGACGGATAATCGAAAGCGCATCCCACTGATTACGAGATAGTTGAACAATAATTCCGGGGGTGGCATATCCCGTGCATAAAGGCTGGCATGTCTGATGGCATGTTCATAAGCCCCGCCCTGCAAAGCCTGCGCCTCACGATGGATGAGGCCGCGCTACGTCAACAAGCCATCTCTTCGAACATCGCTAACGTCAATACGCCGGGATACCTGCGCAAGGACGTTAGCGCCACTTTCTCCTCCGCCTACGCCGACGCCCTTCGCACCACCGGCCAGGGCAGCACCGTTGACGAAAGCATGATGCCCGACGCGTCGATCGAGACCGCCTCGGTGCAAGGACCGGCCCGGCCTGACGGCAACACCGTTCAACTTGAGCAGGAAATGCTCGGCCTCGCGCAGAACAGCGCGCGCTACGAATTCGCCGGGCAGATGCTCGCCAAGAATTTTCAGGGAATCAAATTCGCCATCACCGGCCAGGCCTAATTAACGAGACACGACTATGTCAATGATACCAGGAATCGATGCGAGCGCGAGCGCACTGGGCGCGGAACGGATCCGCCTCGACGTGATCGCGGGCAACCTTGCCAACGCGCAGAACACCAGCGACGCCAGCGGCAATGTCTATCGCCGCAAGATGGTCGTCTTCGGCACACAGCTCAACAACGCGATCGCCGGCACCGGCGCCAACGCCGGTAGCCAGGTGGAAGTGGCCAAGATCATCGATGACCCCACCCCGCTGCCGATGGTCTACATGCCCGGCAATCCCAAGGCCGACGCCAAGGGCATGGTGCAAATGCCCAACGTCAACCCGCTGGATGAAATGGTCGACATGATGACCGCGAGCCGCTCCTACCAGGCGAACCTGCAGGTCATCCAGACCGGCCGCAGCATGTTCGAGCAATCGCTGAAGATCGCCGAGTAACCGAACTGAGCCATGATCAACCCTCTCGACGCACTCTCCGCCCTGGGCAAAGTCCAGATGCCGACCACGGTCGGCCAGGCGATCTCCGCGCCGTCCATCGGCAACGTGCCCGGCATGAACGGCGCCGCGCCGGCCAGCGAGTCGTTCCAGAATTTGATGCAGCCCGCGCAGGGTGTGCAGGCCACGACGCCGGCCGGCTTTGATAGCATCCCGAACATTTCCATTAGCGGCGCGACGGGCGCGGGTCCCACCACCTGGGGCCACATGGCGCAGCAGATGGTGATGGCCGTGAACAACCAGCAGGCGACCGCGACCGCGAAGGTCAACGACGTCCTCGCCGGTGGCCCCACGCCAGTGCATGAGGCGATGGTCGCGAGCGAGGAAGCCAGCCTCTCCTTCGAGTTCCTCGGCGAGATGCGCAACAAGATCGTCGATGCCTACAACCAGGTCATGCAGATGCAGGTCTGATTTTTTTAGCAAATTTAGAGATTTTAGAAAATTTAAGCCGTTTTTGAAAAGCCCCTGACGCACACGTTATCTATATGGAAGAGATTAAGAAAAATTTGTTGGCCCTGTGGAAAGGCCTGTCCGCGCAACGCAAGCTCTCGCTGATCGCGAGCTTCCTGTTGTCGCTCGCCGTGCTGAGCGGCGTGGTCTATTTCGCGAGCAAGCCGAAGCTGACGCTGCTCAACGCCAACATGCAGCCCGCCGAGGCCGCGAAAGTGGTCGAATATCTCGAGACCAAGAAAATCACCTACGACGTCAGCGATGGCGGCAAGACGGTGATGGTCCCCGCCGCGCAAGTTTACAGCGTGCGCATGGGCCTCGCCTCGCAGGGCATCCCCACCATGTCCGACGGCGGCGTGGGCTTCGAGCTTTTCGACAAGCCGACCTTTGGCATGTCCGACTTCATGCAGCGCGCCAATTACTACCGCGCCTTGCAGGGCGAACTGGCCCGCACGATTCGCCAACTCGATGAAGTGGCCAATGCCCGCGTGATGATCGTGGTGCCGGAAGACAAGCTCTTCGGCCAGGATCACCAGGTTGCGAAGGCCTCCGTCTTTATTCAACTGCAGCCCGGCAAATCGCTGGACGATTCGCAGGTCCGCGCCATCCGCTTCCTCGTCGCCAACGGTGTGGAAGGTCTCCAACCCGAGCGCGTGGCGGTGGTTGATTCCTCAGGCCGCGCCATGGCCGGCTCCGACGATTCGACCGATGATATCACCGGCCAGACAAGCGACAAGCAGCGCCAGGCCCGCGCTCAACTCGAAAGTTATCTCCAGGACAAAGCGCAGAGCATGCTCGACCAGGTCCTTGGACCAGGCCAGGCAGTGGTGCGAATCGCGTCGGAACTCGACTACAATCAAGTTCAGGAAACTTCCGAGAAGTACGACCCGAAGAATTCCGTGCCGCAGACAGAGACCGCGATCACCGAGACGAGCACGACGCACACGGCGGATAATAATAGCGGAGCGGCGGGCGTGACCGCGAACGCCAGCCAGACCACCGACAATTCCAAGACGAACGAGCAGAAGAAGGAAAACACCTCGACCCAATACCAGATCGGCAAGGACGTCCAGACCCGCACGGAAGCCGTCGGCGCGATCAAGCGCCTGACCGTCGCCCTGATGTTAAACGAAAAAAAGCCCGCGACCCCCGGTGGCAAGCCCGTGCCGCGGACGCCGCAGGAAATCGCGCAGCTCGAAAATATCGTCAAGGCCGCAGTCGGTTTTACCAGCAACGACACGCGCCAGGATATGATTCAAAGCCAGGAAGTGCCTTTCGCCGATCTCTTCGCCGACAGCGCCGCGCCCGCGCCGAAATCGACGATGACCCAGCAGTTCGACGCCTACCTGCCCTACGTGACGCAGGGCTGCCTGGGCCTGCTCGCCGTCGGCATCCTGCTCTACTTCCGCAGCGTGTTCCTCTCGCCGGTGAAGCTGGAAGCGGGCGACGCGCCGGACAGCTTCGAGGCGCTGCTGCATA
>CAZZWT010000112.1:0-9379 GCA_964657775.1 uncultured Candidatus Methylacidiphilales bacterium
GGCGCCGCTTCACGCCGGTGAAGGCTGCGACAGCCTTCGCGATTTCCGGCAGCGGAATCTGGTAAAAATGGGCCGCGGTGATGGCCATCGCCGCATTGCGGACGTTGAAGCTGCCCGACATGTTGAGCGTGAATTCCTGCCCATGCAACTTGAAGGTCTGCGCCTCGCCATGTGCTTTCAGATCCTGGATGCGCACCGCCGCATTCTCTGAAAAGCCGACTTCGAGAATGGGCGCGGGACTGTCCTTCGTCACCGCGAGCGCATTCGTATCGTCGGCGTTGACCAGCACCATGCCGTTGCGCGGGACGATGCGCACGAGATGCGAGAACGATTTTTGGATCGCGGCCAGGTTGTCGAAAATATCGGCGTGGTCGAACTCGAGATTGTTGATGATGAGCAGCTCCGGCAGGTAGTGGAGAAACTTGCTGCGCTTGTCGAAGAACGCCGTGTCGTACTCGTCGCCCTCAAGAATCCAGTAGGGCCCCTCTTGGCGCGTGCAACCTTGCGGCAGATTTTTCGGCAGACCGCCAATGAGGTAGCTCGGCTTCTTCCCGGCGTGCTCAAAAATCCACGCGAGCAACGAGGTCGTCGTCGTCTTGCCGTGCGTGCCGGTGACGACGAGGTTATGCGTCTTGCGCAGGAAATAAGTCTTCAGCGTTTCCGGCAGCGAGAGGTAATAGCGCTTCGCCTCCATGGCCGCTTCCAGCTCGGGATTGCCGCGCTTGATCGTGTTTCCGACGACGAGGATGACATCCTCCGCGGGCAGATTCTCCGGCTTGTAACCGGCCTGGATCGCGATCCCTTTCTCCTCAAGAAAAGTGGAGATGGGTGGATAAACGTTCTCATCCGACCCGGTGACCTTGAAGCCCTGGTCGTGCAGCATCGCCGCAACCGCGCCCATCGCCGACCCGCAAATGCCCATGAAGTGAAACGCGTGCGGAGTCGCCTGAACCGGAGAGGAAGATGTGGCCATGAATTGGCTAGAGACTTTGTGGCGCGCGTCTTGCCGTCGCAACTTTTTTCTGAGGGGAATTTCGCACAGAGGTCTGAAGAGGCGACTGCAGAGGGCCGAAGAGGAAGAAGGAAGTTGGTTCTTCCGCTGAGCCTCCCTTCATTTTCGGCCTCTTCCCCTCTCTTCAGTTACCTCTTCAGTCCTCCGTGCGAAACTGCCTTCCATTCCGTTAATTCCGTCTAAATTGTTTTTCTTTGCGGCGCCATTGTCATCCGCCCAATGCGGATTAGATTCACTGCCCCCGACATGAGTTCCAGCCACATTTGCGTCCGCGGCGCGCGCCAACACAACCTCAAGAATATCGATGTCGATATCCCGCATCATCGGCTGACCGTCGTCACCGGACTCAGCGGCTCCGGCAAATCCTCGCTCGCCTTCGACACGCTCTACGCCGAGGGCCAGCGCCGATACGTCGAGACTTTCTCGCCCTACACGCGCCAGTTTTTGGAGCGCATGGACAAGCCGCTGGTGGAGAGCATCGACGGCCTGCCGCCCGCCATCGCGATTGAGCAAAGCAACTCGGTCAAGACCTCGCGCAGCACCGTCGGCACGATGACCGAGATCGCCGATCACCTGAAGCTGCTCTTCGCGCGCCTCGCCTCGCTGACCTGTCCGCATTGCTCGCGGCAGGTGCGGCCGCTTGGCGCGACGCAGATCACCGACCGCGTGCTGGCCGAGCGCGAGGGACGCGAAGTGCTGGTCGGGTTCACGCTGCCGATGCCGAATCGGCCGTCGCTCGGCGCCGCGCTGGCTACGCTGAAGCAGCAGGGATTTTTGCGCGTCTACATCGATGGAGAGTTGCGGCGCACGGATGATCCCGTGAAGCTGGGCGAAGTCGCGCCGCCCCTGCTGCGCGTGGTGCAGGATCGCGTGATGGTGGCCGCGAAGAATCGCACGCGGTTGGCGGAGGCGATCGAGTCGGCATTGCGGCATGGGTCGGGCCAGATGCAGGTTTTCGAAACAGATGACACGCCGGAGCTTCGCTTCGCCAGCGCGTGGGTCTGCCCTTATGACGGCACGGAATTTCGGGAGCCCTCGCCTGCGCTTTTTTCTTTCAACAACCCGCGCGGCGCCTGTCCCGCGTGCCGTGGCTTCGGCCGCACCATCGAGATCGATTACGAACGCGCGCTGCCCGATCGCCGCATCAGCATCAAGGCCGGCGTGGTCAAGCCGTGGCAGAGCGGCATCTCGCTCCAGTGCCAGAAAGATTTGCTCAAGCAGTGCGCGAGGGAGGAGATTCCGGTCAACCAGCCCTTCTGCGATCTCGAGCCGTGGATGCAGAAATTCGTGATCGAGGGCGACCCCAAGCGCGCCGGGCGGACGCCGGATGAACTCGAGGACGACGATCTCTGGTACGGCGTGAAGGGCTACTTTCAGTGGCTCGAAACGAAGACCTATAAGATGCACGTGCGCGTGTTTCTCTCGCGCTACCGCGCCTACAAACCCTGCCCGACCTGCCACGGCACGCGCTTCCAACCGGAGACGCTGACATGGAAATTGCAGGGAGGCAGCAAGCACGCGGCAGATCACGATTCGCAGCCTGCGTCGCTCACCATCCCAGAAATCAATCGGATGCCGCTCTCGCAAGCGCGCGATTTCTTCGCCTTGCTGCCGCTGCCGACCGACGACGATGCGGCGGAGCAACTGCGCGAAGGCATTCTCGCTCGGCTCACCTATCTCATCGAAGTGGGGCTCGGCTATCTCACGCTCGATCGTGCCACGCGCACGCTCAGCGGTGGCGAAATCCAGCGGGTCAACCTGACCTCATGCCTTGGCAATTCGCTGGTGAATACGCTCTTCGTTCTCGACGAGCCCAGCATCGGCCTGCATCCGCGCGACATGGGGCAACTCGTCGGTGTGATGAAGCGGCTGCGCGATCGCGGCAACACCGTGCTCGTCGTGGAGCATGAAGAAGCGGTCATGCGCGAGGCTGATTACCTGCTCGAGCTCGGGCCCGGGCGCGGCGCGGCGGGCGGCGACGTGGTTTTTGCGGGCGACTATAAAAAGATGCTGGCGTCGAAGACGTCGCTCACCGGCGCCTATCTCAGCGAGAAGAAAAATATCGAGCTGCCCGCCAAGCGGCGCGCGCCGAATCCGCTCTTTCAATTGGAACTCATCGGCGCGATGGCGAACAACCTGCGCGATATCGATGTCACCGTGCCGCTGGGCATGTTCGTCGGTATCAGCGGCGTCAGCGGGTCTGGCAAAAGCACGCTCGTGCATCAGGTGCTGCATCCGGCGCTGCTCGTCTCGAAGCACATGCAGGCCGAGGACAACGAGCAGGCCGCAGCGTGGCGCGAGCTCCGCGGCGCTGAGCATATTTCCGAGGTCATTCGCGTCGACCAATCGCCGTTGTCGCGCACGCCGCGCTCCAATGCGGCGCTTTACCTCGGCGCGTACGATTCCATCCGCGATCTCTTTGCCGCCACGGACGCGGCGCGCTCGCAAGGCTACGGCGCGGGTGATTTTTCCTTCAACGGCGGATCGGGCCGCTGTCCGCGCTGCAACGGTTCCGGCGCGGAGAAAATCGAAATGCAATTCCTCGCCGATGTCTTCGTCACGTGCCCGATCTGCGAAGGCCGCCGCTTTCAGGCCCCGCTGCTGAAGCTGCACTATCGCGGCAAGAACATTCACGAGGTCCTCGAAATGACCGTGGACGAAGCGATCAAGCATTTCGATCCCGCCGCCTCCGGTCTCGACAAAACACAGATCAAGCTCCACGAGAAAATCGGCGCGAAGCTGAGCCTGCTTTCCGAAGTGGGCCTTGGCTATCTGCGCCTGGGACAACCGCTCAATCAGCTTTCCGGCGGGGAAGCGCAGCGCATCAAGCTGCTCCGTTATCTCTCCGGAGGGTCGGCCTCCGGCCCGACCCTGGATGATTCAGGCGATATTACTGAGCAGGCGGAAAGGGCAGAGATCAGCGTCGGGCCCGAGGCCGACCCTTCGAAGAATGGAGGAAAGTCCACCCGCCTATTCATCTTGGACGAACCCACCACTGGCCTTCACTTCGAGGACATCCGCCTGCTCCTCGCCGTCATGCAGCGCCTTGTCGAACAAGGCGATTCGCTGGTCGTCATCGAGCACAACCTCGACGTGCTCAAGTGCGCCGACTGGCTCATCGATCTCGGCCCCGAGGCCGAAATGGAAGGCGGTCGCGTGGTCGCCGCCGGTCCGCCCGAGTTGGTCGGCGCGACCGTCGGCAGCTATACCGGCGCCTATCTCCAGCCCAAGCTTTTGCCGCCCGGCAAGGGCGTGCGCGTGCAGGAAGTCGCGAACGGTTACGGCAACGCGAAAGCCCTGCGCAAGCTCGATGCCATGCCGCAGGCCATCCAGATTCGCGGCGCGCGGCATCACAATCTCAAGAATATCTCGGTCGATATTGCGCTCAACGAAATGACCGTCGTCACCGGCCTCAGCGGCTCGGGGAAATCGACGCTCGCCTTCGACCTCCTTTTCGCCGAGGGCCAGCGCCGTTATCTCGACAGCCTGAACGCCTACGCGCGCCAGTTCGTCGAGCAGCTTGAGCGTCCCGACGTCGACTCGATCACCGGCATTCCGCCCTCGGTCGCAATCGAGCAACGCGTCACGCGCGGCGGGCGCAAGAGCACCGTCGCCACCATCACCGAAATCTTCCAGTTCGTGCGCCTGCTCTACGCCAAGCTCGGCCAGGTGCGCGACCCCGAAACCGACGAGCCCGCCATCCGCCAGACGCCCGCGGAAATTCTCGCGCGTCTGGAAAAGTCCGCGCGCGGCCAGGAACTGCGCGTGCTCGCCCCGCTGATCAAAGGCCGCAAAGGCTTCCATACCGAAGTCGCGAAGTGGGCCGAGAAAAAAGGTTATCCCCTGCTGCGCGTCGATGGCCGGTGGATCGAGCCCGCGAAATTCAAGGCCCTCGATCGTTATGTCGAGCACACCATCAGCGTCGAGCTCGGCCGCTTCGGCAAAAGGCAATCGCCCACGGAGCGGCGCAAACTCATCGAAGCCGCGCTTGCGCTCGGTCGCGGCACGCTCTACGTGCTTGACCCGCGCGGCAAGGAGACGGTCTACAGCACCTCGCTCTTCGTCCCTGGCACGGGCCGCTCGTTCGATGAACTCGAGCCGCGCCTCTTCTCCTTCAACTCCGCGCACGGCTGGTGTCCCTCGTGCCAGGGCTTCGGCACTATGCTCGAGGTCCGCACCGAGGGCGAGACCGAGGCGGAGCGCGAAGTCGAAATCGAGCGCGCCCGTGAGTGGGTCGATGACGTCCTGCCCATCTGTCCCGAGTGCGAAGGCCAGCGCCTCAATCCACTCGCGCGGGCCGTGCGCCTGCCGCTCGGTCAGGGCGCCGCGAAGCACGGCGGCTTCACCATCGGCCAGATCGGTGCGCTTTCCATCGTGGAGGCGACACGCTTTTTCCGCACCGTGAAGCCGAAGGGGCGCGACGCCCGCATCGCGCGCGACATCCTGCCCGAGATTGTCCAGCGGCTCGAATTTCTCGTTGAGGTCGGGCTTGGCTACCTCTCGCTCGATCGCTCCGCCACCACGCTTTCCGGCGGCGAAGCGCAGCGCATCCGGCTCGCCGCGCAATTCGGCTCGGAGTTGCAGGGCGTGCTCTACGTCCTCGATGAGCCAACCATCGGCCTGCATCCCCGTGATAACAAGCGCCTGCTCGATTCACTCGGCACGCTCCGCGATCGCGGCAACACGCTCGTCGTTGTTGAGCATGACGAGGACACCATGCGCTTCGCCGATCGCATCATCGATCTCGGCCCGGGCGCGGGCACGCAGGGCGGGCAGATCGTCGCGCAGGGCTCGTGGAAAACACTGGCGAAAAACGGCGAATCGCCCACCGGAAAAATCCTCGGCAAGCCGCTGGCACATCCCTCCATCGGCAAGCGTCGCACCGCGAAGACGCTCGAGTGGTGCCGCGTTTCCGGCGCGTTCGCGAACAATCTCAAGAACGTCAACGTTGCGTTTCCGGCTGGTCGTTTCATCGCGCTGTGCGGCGTCAGCGGCGCCGGCAAAAGCACGCTGCTCCACGATGTAATCAAGCCGGCTGCGCAGGCCTTCACCGGTCGCAAAAGCAAGCGTGCGAAAGTGCCAACCGGGCCGTGGAAAAAACTCGAGGGCTTCGATCTTTTCACCAGCGTCTACGAGGTCGATCAAGCGCCGATCGGCAAGACCTCGCGCTCCACGCCTGCGACCTACATCGGGTTGATGGACGAGATTCGTGGCCTCTTCGCTCGTCTGCCGCTCGCCCGCCAGCGCGGTTACGAGGCCTCGCGCTTTTCCTTTAACAGCGGCTCAGGTCGCTGCCCCGCGTGCGCCGGCCAGGGCGCGGTGAAGGTGGAAATGAATTTCCTGCCCTCGACTTTCATTCCCTGCGAAACGTGCCGTGGCCGCCGCTACAACCCCGAGACGATCGAGGTTCTCTACAACGAGAAGTCGATTGCCGATGTGCTCGACCTCACCATCGACCAGGCGGTCGGTTTCTTCGAGGCCGTGCCGCGCCTGCACCGGCCCCTCGCGTTGCTGCGCGATACGGGTCTCGGTTACCTCACGCTCGGCCAGCGCAGTCCCACGCTTTCCGGCGGCGAGGCGCAGCGCATCAAGCTCGTGGCGGAACTCTCGCGCTCGCTGGAAATGAACACGCAAAAGCGGCTCAAGACCGGCGGCTTCACCGGCCTGCACCATCTCTATTTGCTCGAGGAGCCGACCATCGGCCTGCACCTCGCCGACGTGGAGCGGTTGCTGCACGTGCTGCATCAACTTGTCGAGGCTGGTCACACGGTCATCGTGATCGAGCATCATCTCGATGTTCTCGCCGATGCGGATTACCTGATCGAGCTCGGACCCGAAGGCGGCGAGGCGGGAGGCCAGATCATCGCGCAGGGCACGCCGGAAGAAGTGGCGAAGGCAAAGCGTTCCGCCACTGCGCCATTCCTCAACAAGATGCTGCGGCACTGTTAGCTTAGGGCTTGCTCACGGGCGCTAAGTGCGAAAGACCTTCACAAATACGACGCGCGACGAAGGGGCCTTCGTAAACGAAGCCGGTGTAGATTTGCAGAAGGCTCGCGCCGGCTTCCAGTTTCGCGCGCGCGTCGGCAGCCGTGAAGATGCCGCCAACTCCGATGATCGGCAGGCGACCGGCGGTGAGGCGGTGCACAGTGCGGATGATTTCCGTGCTGCGCGCGGTGAGGGGGCGTCCGCTCACACCACCTTCCTCCTGCACGGAGAGGCCGGTCTTATCGATCGTCGTGTTCGTCGCGACGATGCCGGCAAGGCGGTATTTCTCCGCCGCGTTGACGACATCGGCGACTTGCACCTCGGTGAGGTCGGGCGCGATTTTAATGAGCAGCGGGAGTTTTCCCTCGGGGTCCTCCTCGCGCAGCGGGGCGAGGATCGAGTCGAGGAATGCGCCGCCCTGCAGCTCGCGCAAGCCGGGCGTATTGGGCGAGCTGACGTTGACCACGAAGTAATCGCCCAGCCCGCGCAGGCGGCGGAAGCAGGTGACGTAATCGCGGCCGGCCTCGGCCAGCGGCGTGTCTTTGTTCTTGCCGAGGTTGAGCCCGACCGGCGTGCGCGGCCAGTGGCCGGCACTCTTGATTTTCTCGAGGCGCTGCGCGACTTCCTCCATGCCGACATTGGGAAAGCCGAGGCGGTTGATGAGGCCCTGCTCCGTCGGAAGCCGAAAGACGCGCGGCTTGGGATTGCCCGGCTGCGCGCGCGGCGTGATGGTGCCGAGCTCCATGAAGCCGAAGCCGAGTTGAGGCCAGACCTGGACGCCCTCCGCGTTCTTGTCGAAGCCAGCGGCGAGGCCGATCGGGTTGGGGAAGGTCAGGCCGAAGACTTTCTTTTCCAGCGCGGGAAATTCCCTCTGTGCGAAAGGTGCGAGGAGTGAGCCCAGTGGCGTCTTGGTGATCATCGCCAGCGAGGTGTGGTGGATCCATTCCGGATCGCACGAAAACAGAAGCGGGCGGGCGAGGCTGCGGTAGAACATGGTCGCCGCAAGCGTAGCGCGAGGGGCTGGGGGAAGCCTACCCTATTTTCCGTACCGACCGCGGATGGCCCCCCCTAGGCCAGAAAGTTTCTTAGATTTTCAATATTTTTAGCAAAGCTAGATAGACTAGATAAAATTTGAAAATTTAAGCGTCGATTGCCATTCGATCTTTGCGGGAAATTTTCCCTGCGCTAAAGTGGAGGATGCCCGAACTCGCCGAGGTGGATTATTTTCGCAAGCAGTGGAATCCCGGATTGAAGCAGCGCATCGAGGCGGTGGAGACGCACGGCAAGAAGCGGCTCTTTCGCGGGATCGACGTCCCGCACATGGAGAAAATGCTGACCGGCGCGACGCTGGAACGCTCCGAATCGCGCGGCAAGCAGATGCTCTTCGTGGCGAAAAAGGGCGCGGGAAAAAGTCGTGCCTGGCTGGGCGTGCATCTCGGCATGACGGGCGAGTTGCGGGTCGAGAAGCCCGACTACGCCGCGGCGAAGCATGACCATCTCGTCCTGCGTGAGGCGAAGCATGTGCTCGTCTTTGAGGACGCGCGCATGTTCGGCCGCATTCAATACGCCGAGGGCGCGGAACCACCGGCTTGGTGGGCCAAACTGCCGCCCGATTTGCTCTCGGCCGCGTTCACGGTCAAGGAGCTCGAAACCTTCCTCAAGCGCCGCGCCCGCGCGCCGCTGAAGGCCGTGCTGCTGATGCAGGAACGCTTCCCCGGCATCGGCAACTGGATGGCGGATGAAATCCTGTGGCGCGCCGCGATTCACCCGAAACAGGCGGCGGGCGACCTCACCGCCGCGCAGACGAAGGCGCTCTATAAAGAAATCCGCTGGGTTTGCCGCGAGGCGCTGCGGATCATCGGTACCACGTGGGATGATCCACCCGACTCATGGCTGTTCAATCACCGCTGGAAAAAAGGCGGAACGTGTCCGCGCACCGGCGCGAAGTTGCAGCACGCCACCATTGGTGGACGCACGACCTGCTGGTCGCCTGCGCGGCAGAAGCTGAATTAGTAAGGTTTGCGATGCCGGGGTTAAGCTGCTTGTTTTAGAACAGTATTCATTCATCCTCACCCTATGAGTGTTGCGGAAATCCTGCATCAAATCGAAGCTCTGTCGACCGAAGAGCGGATTCAGTTGCTCGAGAAGCTCTTCGAGCTTCCCGAAGCCAACATACCGGAATCGCTTCGTCAAAGCATGGCCGAAGCTGAACGGGGCGAATTGATCGACATGGACGACGCGCTGCAGGAACTACATCTCGCGACCATCGACGGGCGCACGACATGCTGGTCCCCGGCGCGGCAGGATTTAATTTAAGTTTATCCGTGATCTAGTGCGTCTTCTAAGTTGATCATTTGATAGTGAACTTGATCGGTAAATTTG
>CAZZWT010000113.1:0-9358 GCA_964657775.1 uncultured Candidatus Methylacidiphilales bacterium
TGCTACCTTTTTATTCGGAAATTTTTTCGCTTGGGCAGCTTCCTCCCGTAACCTTTGGTTTCTGCTAAGGAAATAAAATCCTGTGCCGAAAAAAGGAGAAGAGAAACCCCGTCTACTTCCCCGATGAGCCACAAAATCCTGACCGTCGATGACAGCCGCATGGTCCGCAAGATCGTCGCCAGGACGTTCGAGCCTTTTGGTTGCGAAATCATTGAGGCCAGCACGGGCGCCGAGGGCCTCGAAATCGCCCAGGCCACGCTGCCGGATCTCGTTTTTCTGGATATCACCATGGCCGACATGAACGGCCTCATCGTGCTGGAAAAAATGCGCGCGCTGCCGGCGCTGGCCAACACGCCGGTGATCATGCTCACCGCCGAGTCGGGGGATAACTCGATCGCCAGCGCGGATCGCCTGAAGGCCGCCGGATATATCTCAAAGCCGTTCAAGGCCGAGCAATTGCTGACCATGGCGAATCTCGTTTTCAAGCTGGAACCGACCCCTGCAGCGTGACGTTATGACTGTGCTCAACCCCACCACGACGTTGAAGGCGGCGGGCAAGTATTTGACGTTCATCCTGGGCGGCGGCGCATTCGGCATTCCGATTTTGAAGGTGCGTGAGATCATCCGCCTCCTCGAAATCACGCCGATCCCGCGCATGCCGGAATATGTGAGTGGCGTCATCAACCTGCGCGGCAAAATCGTTCCGGTCATCGATCTGCGCATGAAGCTGGGCCTGCCCACCATGACCGAGACGACGAACCGCTCATGCATCGTGGTCGTTTATGTCGCGATGGCCGAGGCGACGAAGTTGATGGGGCTGATTGTCGATGCGCTGGATGAGGTTTACCAAATCAACGCGGAGGACATTGAGCCCTCGCCCGATTTCGGCACAGGCGCGGCGGCGCATTATATCCAGAACATGGCGAAGACTGCGAAGGGCCAGGTGAGGGCGCTGCTCAATATCGACGAGTTGGTGCAGGCCGAGGGCGCGGTGCTGCCGCTGAGCGTTTTCCCCACCGAGGCGGCGCCGGCCCGAGGTTAACGCCATGGGAAAAATTCCCGACGAGCCGATCGCGGAGATTCCGCTCGAGCTCAAGGCCGATGTCGATGTCGAGCTGGTGGAGGAATTCATCAGCGATGCGCGCGAGCAGTTGCTGGCCATCGAGCAGAACACGCTTTTGCTGGAGAAAGATGCGGCGGACCCGGAGGTGCTGCACATGCTTTTTCGCGCGTTTCACACCTTCAAGGGGAACGCAGGTTTCATCGATCTGCCGGCGATCAGCCAGTTCGCGCATGCGATGGAATCGCTGCTGGACGGCGCGCGCGAGGGGCGGCTGCAGATCGACTCGGTGATCATCGACATCATCCTGAAAAGCCGCGACACGCTGCAGCAATTCGTGGATGAGATCGAGGCGCAGATCACGGGCCGCAAGCCGCGCGCGGTGGTGGTGATTCCGACCGCGTCGCTGAAGGCGGCGGTGCAGTTTATTCTCCTGCGCGAAGAGGCGCCCGCAGTGGTGGAGCTCCCGATGCCCGAGCCGGAGGAGGCTGCCGTTGACGCCGCCGCGCCGGCAAAATCGCGCTACCAGAACGGCACGGCGTTGAGCGCGGTGAAGGTTTCCACGGCGAAGCTGGACGGGCTGGTCGATCTCGCGGGTGAGCTGCTCATCGCGCAATCACTGGTGGTGCAAAACGCGACTTCGCCCGAGGCGGACCGGCATCTCGTGGCGCGCAATCTCGACCAGTTGAGCCGGATCAGCAAGGAGCTGCAGCGCATGGCGATGTCGATGCGCATGGTGCCGATCCGCGCGACGTTTCGCAAAATGGAGCGGCTGGTGCGCGACGTTGCCACGCAGCAACGCAAGGAAGTGCAGCTCATCGTCGCGGGCGAGGACACCGAGGTGGATCGCACCATCGCGGAGAAGTTTGCCGATCCGCTGATGCACATGATTCGCAATGCGGTAGACCACGCGATCGAGCTGCCGGAGAAACGGATCGCCGAGGGCAAGCCGCCGACGGGGACGATTCACCTGCGCGCATATCATCGCGGGGGCAGCATTATCATCGAGGTCGAGGACGACGGCATGGGGCTGAACCGCGAGCGCATTATGGAAAAGGCGCTGAAGCACGGCTTGCTCCGCCCCGGCGCGGTGCCGGATGAGCGGGAACTGCTGAACTTGATTTTGCAGCCGGGTTTTTCCACGGCGGCGGTGGTGACGTCGATCTCCGGTCGCGGGGTGGGCATGGACGTGGTGCAGAAAAACATCACGCAACTGCGCGGGAAGATCGATGTCAAATCGGTGGCCGGCCACGGGACGACGTTCACGATTCGCCTGCCGCTGACGCTGGCGATTATCGACGGGCTGATCATCGGCGTGGGCGGCCAGCGCTATATTTTGCCGACGAGCGCGGTGCGCGAATCGTTTCACCCGAAGTCGTGCACGATCACCTCGCTGCCCGGCGAGGCGGAGGTGGTGCAGATCCGCAAGGACCTGATGCCGCTGCTGCGCCTGCGGGAACATTTTCAGTTGGGCGACGGGCCGATCGCGCCGGGCGAGGGGATCATGATTGTGATCGAGGCGGACGGCAAAAAGCGGTGCCTGCAGGCGGACGAATTGATCGGTAAACAGGAGCTCGTGATCAAGAACCTGGGCGAGGTTTTCAAGACCGACCCGATGGTCTCGGGCGGCGCGATCCTGGGCGACGGCTGCGTGGGGCTCATCCTCGATGCCGCTGCGCTGGTGCACCTTGCGGCGGAGACGCGGGAACTGCAGCCGGCATAAGGTTTTGGCGGCGCATGCCGATAACCAGTAGGTAATCTATGAAGAATTGGACGATTAAAAAGCAGATCATCCTGGGGCTGTCCGTCCTGATCCTGATCAACATTGTGGTCGGCATCTTCATGTCCTCGGGTATCTCGAAGCTGAAGTCGTTCGTGGAAAATCTCTCGACCAACCAGTTGCGCGGCATCTACGTGGTGGGCCAGATCCAGTCGGAGGAAAACGAGACCTACGACCTCATGCTGCACCACCTGCAGGCCGACACGAAGGACGAGATGGCCGAGTACAGCCAGCGCCTGGCTGAGTCGAACGAGAAGATCGATCGCCTCATCGCCACCTATCAGCAGAACGGGGCGAACGATGACCAGGGCAAGCCGATGTTTGACCGCGTGCTGGCCGACCGCGCCGCCTTCGAGGCCGCCTGGCAGCCGGTGCAGGAGCTGAGCCTCGCGCAAAAGAACAAGGACGCTTTTGCGCTTTTCAAGGAAAAGACCGAACCTGCTTTCGAGAAACTGAAGACCGCTCTTCGCGACGAGATCGACTACAACAAGCAGGTCTGCGACACCACGGCGGCGGAGAGTATCGCGCTGACCGAAAACGCGTCCACCGTGCTGAACATGTCGATCGTCATGATGCTGATGTCGGGCGTCGCGATCGCCTACGTCATTGTGCGCAGCCTGAACCGCGTGCTGACCAACGTGGCCGATACGTTGGGGGAAGGCGCGAACCAGATCGTGGCTGCTTCGGCCCAACTTGCGGCGGCAAGCCAGTCGCTGGCCAAGGGGGCGAATGAGCAGGCCGCGTCGCTGCAGGAAACGAGCGCAGCGCTGGAGCAAATCGGCAGCATGACCAAGCGCAATAGCGAGAGCGCGCAGGCGGCGCAGGCGCTTTCCGGCGAGACGCACAACGCCGCCGAAACGGGCGCGAAGCGCACGGAGGAAATGCAGGCCGCGATGAAGACGATCATGCAGGCCAGCACCGAGATGGCGGTCGCGATCCACGGCATCACCAATTCGAGCAACAGCAT
The DNA here is from genome assembly GCA_964657775.1 of uncultured Candidatus Methylacidiphilales bacterium. Lineage (GTDB taxonomy): Bacteria > Verrucomicrobiota > Verrucomicrobiia > Methylacidiphilales > UBA1321 > JABDGH01. The sequence goes on from CAZZWT010000113.1 coordinate 3,808, forward strand.
TTCCAAGGTCATTTCCACCATCGATGAGATTGCGTTCCAAACCAACATTCTCGCGCTGAATGCGGCAGTCGAGGCCGCGCGCGCGGGTGAAGCGGGCGCGGGATTCGCCGTGGTCGCCGAGGAGGTGCGCAGTCTCGCGCGCCGCAGCGCGGAGGCGGCGAAGGAAACCGCGAACATGATCGAGGCGGCGGTGAAGCAGAGCCAGGTCGGCGTCGAGGTGAACGGTCGCGTGACGGCGCGCATCGCGGAAGTGGTGCAGAAGGCGAACGGCCTGCGCGAGAGCCTGACGCACATCGTGGCGAAGGTGCGCGAGGTGGACCAGGTTGTCGGCCAAATCACCGAAGCCTCGCGGGAGCAGAATTCCGGGCTCGAACAGATCAACGGCGCGATTAATTTGATGAACCAAGTGACGCAAGCGAATGCCGCCGGCGCCGAGCAAACGGCGAGTGCGTCGGAGGAATTGACGGCGCAATCGATCGAGCTGCGCGCCGGGGTGGATGTGCTGGTGAAGCTGGTGAATGGCCGCTCGTTCGAGGAAGACGCCCAAGGAGAGGAAGTGCCCGTCACGCGCGACGCGCGCAAGAAATTTGCCACCCCGCCGATCAAGGCGATGGAACTGCGCTCGCGGAAGAATTTAACTTCATCGGTGAATGGGCATAATGGAAATGGCCATTCCACCCATGGCCACGGCAAGAGCGATGAGGATTTCTTTTACGATATGTAATGGCTGATGGGGAAAGGTTTCGCGCGACGGTGCAACAACCGCAACGGGGTGGCAGGAGGCAATAAGTGAGACGGTCATAGACCGCCGCTACAGTCAAAAGGGCGACGTCTTCGACGTCGCGGGCGATAGCCTTTCCAGCTATTATTGGCGCGGCAGACGGCGGAGAAGAGGATGCTCGCGATCAGTTCCACGGGGATGAGGGTGGGCTCGCCCTCGAGGTCGGCGGGCTGGGGATTTCCGGCATGAGTGGCGGCCAGCTTGGCTGAGATTTCGCGCGCCAAGCCGATCGACACGGTCCTACCGCTGACGACACTGGTCTTTTTCAGTGAATCCAAGGAAGACAACGGGCTCATGAGGTCGCGGGCGAGCCGCCCACATTTCGCCGCTTGGGGAAGAACCGCGTGATCCGCCCGAACAGCCCCGGCGGAAAGCGATTTCGTGCTGTCGGCAACCCGATTCTGAGTTGGGATGACGACGTTTGGTAATCGCGCCCACCTACCGGTTATAGTTAAAATATTTAGTTTTCATCTTCACCCTAGATTGCATCTAGGAAGCTCCACCAACTTCGCTACCTCCTCGCCATGGCCGGGACGCACAACTTCACCACGGTGGCCGAGCGGCGCCACGTCACGCCGCCCACGCTGAGCCACCAGACGAAGAAGCTGGAGGAGGTGGTGGCTGAGCCGCTGTTGCAACGGCGCAAGAGGGGGAGTTACGCACCTCGCTGGGCCTGCGCATCGAGGCCCACGCGCTGGATATTTTGCGCGGCGTCGAATCGGTGCAGCAGCCGCCTCGGCACTTTCGCACCAGATCCAAGGGAACCTAAAGATGGGCGTGATTACGACGATTGCTCTCTATCTCTTACCGGAGTTGCTGCGCCTTTCGCAGAGACGGCATCCCGGCATCACCTTTCCCATGACGGAGGAGCCGACCGGATCAGAAGTCAGGGTGGGGCCGGGGCCGACGCTCCGAGGAATTATTTATCAGAGGTAAAACGACGATTTTTCGCCATTCCCATTTGCACTATACTGACTAGTCAAGTAAGCTGCTCTCATGAAGCAAGAGAGCGAAACCAAGCGCAAACTCCTCGAGACGGCCATTGAGCTGATCTGGGAGAGCAGCTACGGCGCGGTCAGCGTCGATGACATCTGCACCAAGGCGGGCGTCAATAAGGGTAGCTTTTATTACGCTTTCAAATCCAAGTCCGAGCTGGCCGTAGCCGCTTACGAGCGGTATTGGGAAACCAAGCGGGCGTTCATGGACCGGATTCACTCGCCGCAGGTTCCTCCCTTGGAACGCCTGAAAATGAGCTGTGAATTCACCATCCAGGACCAGACGGAGAAATTCAAATCTTTCGGTAAGGTGCTGGGGTGCCCGTTTTGCGCTCTCGGCAGCGAGTTGAGCACGACGGATGAAGCCATCCGCCAAAAGGTCGAGGTGATGAGCGCGCGGATCATCAAGTATCAGGAAGCGCTGGTGCGCGACTTGGTCGCCGAGGGTCACATTGAAACGAACGATGTTCATGGCCTGGCGCGGGAACTCTACTTCTATTTCACCGGCGTTTTGATGCAGGCGAAGATCGAGAACAATCTCAAGGTTCTGGACCGGCTCCATTGCGGCGCCTCGCGACTCCTTGGCATCAAACAACCTGCAGCAGTCGGCTGTTAAAAATTTTTTACCCAGTACTTATACCAACTGGTCAACTAAAGCAACGATACAACCAATTACACTGAATCGAAAGGAATCCATGATCAACCAAATTGCCCCCGTGAGTACGCAGACGGAAGCATTACCCACGATCAACAAGGACTTGTTGAAGGCCCGCCACATTCAAAGCCACGTCAAGACCCTGACGGGTGTTCTTCCCCGGTCGACCACTCTGCCCCGTCAGGTGCAGATGTGGAGCCCCATCACGGCGGGACCGGTACTCGTGCCCGTCACGCGCTGGATCGAATAACTCTCAACTCGTAACAAAACCCCCTAACAACCCCAACTATGAGCAAATTAACAGGTAAAGTCGCAGTCGTTACCGGTGCCTCCAAGGGCATCGGCGCCAGCATCGCCAAGCACCTCGCCGCGGAAGGCGCGTCGGTCGTCGTCAATTATGCGACGAGCAGGAAGGGCGCGGACGTCGTCGTCGAGGAAATCACCAAGGCCGGCGGCAAGGCCATCGCAGTCGGTGGCGACGTGTCCAAGCAGGCGGACATCACGCAGCTCTTCGCGCAGACGAAGGCGGCGTTTGGTCACGTGGACATCCTGGTGAACAACGCAGGCGTCTATGAATTCGGGCCGCTCGAGACGATCACGGAAGAGCACTTCCACAAGCAGTTTAATCTGAATGTGCTGGGGCTCATCCTCACGACCCAGGAAGGCGTGAAGCACTTCACGGATCAAGGCGGCAGCATCATCAACATCAGTTCCGTCGTTTCGCGCGGGATGCCGAACGCGACGGTCTACGCGGCCACGAAGGGCGCCGTCGATACCATTACGAAATCGCTGGCGAAGGAGCTTGGCGCGAAGAAGATTCGGGTGAATAGTGTCAATCCCGGCATGGTCGCCACGGAAGGCACCGAGACCATGGGCATTACCGGCGCGGAGGCGGAATTCCGCAAGCAGTACGAGGCGCAGGCGCCGCTGGGCCGGATTGGAAAGCCGAGCGACATCGCCACGGCGGTGACGTTCCTTGCCACGGATGACTCCTCGTGGGTCACGGGCGAGACGTGGTTCGTTTCCGGCGGATACTAAATCGCCCGCAGTTGAAAATCGGGGCCGGGAAAGGAACCGGCCCCGCAGTCGTCCCGTAATTCAGTCCTACCGAGATACACGAATGAAAAAGACCACCCTTATCATCCTCATCGCCGTCGTGGTGATAGCCGCAATCGCCGCGGGCCTTGGCTTCACCGGCAATCTGCCGTTCCTCACGGACGGCTCCTCGGCCAAGCCCGCCGGTGGAGCGCCTGCGATGCCGCCCACGCCCGTCTCGGTCGCCAAGGTCATTGAGAAACCGGTCACCGAGTGGGACGAATTCTCCGGCCGCGTGCGGGCGATTGATCGCGTACAGGTCCGCCCGCAGATTTCCGGCATCATTGAGGAAGTTCATTTCCATGACGGCCAAATGGTCAAGAAGGGCGACCCACTCTTCACTATCGACCCGCGTCCGTTCCAAGCCGCGCTGGCCCACGCGCAGGCGGATCTTGCCTCCGCGCAGGCGCGCCTGCAATTGGCGCAGATCAACGACAAGCGCAACCAGGGGCTGATCGCCAGCCACGCCATCGCGCAGAGCGACGTCGATACGACCACCAACGCGCTCGCCGAAGCCCAGGCTGCCCTGCAAGCCGACCAAGCGGCCGTGCAAACCGCGCAAATCAACCTGGCTTACACCGCGATCAATGCGCCAGTGACAGGCCGCGTTTCCCGCGCTGAAATCACGGCGGGCAATCTGGTCAATGACGGCGTGAATGCGCCGGTGCTGACGACTGTCGTTTCCGTTTCGCCGGTCTATGTCGAGTTCGAGATCGACGAACAGGCATACCTGAAGCTCGTCGCCGCCGGCGCGGCCGGCAATACGGGTATCGAAGGCATTCCTGTCGCCATGGGCCTCGCCAACGAGGACGGCTATCCCCGCACCGGCCATCTCGAGTCGCTGGACAATCAGCTCGACACGACTTCCGGCACATTGCGCGTGCGCGCGATCTTTGACGATCCCGCCGGTGACCTGACGCCCGGACTCTACGCCAAGGTTGAGATCGGCGGAACCGCGCAGACCACGGCAATTCTCGTGGATGACCGCGCTGTCGGCACGGACCAGGACAAGAAGTTCGTCATGGTGGTCGATGCCGACAACAAGGCGACCAATCGCTTCGTCACGCTCGGCCCGATCGTGAATGGGCTGCGCGTGATCCGCTCCGGCCTGAAGGAAGGCGAGACCATCGTCGTCAACGGACTCCAGCGCGTGCGTCCCGGCTCGACCGTCGCGCCGACGGAAACCGCGATGGATCGCAACGCCACGGCCCCCGACCTCAGCGTCACCGCCAGCGCCAAGCTCTAACGCCCGACCGCTTCTCTGGCCCCCGCGAAATCCATGAACATTTCGAAATTCTTCATCGACCGCCCCATCTTCGCGGGTGTTCTCTCGTGCCTGATTCTTATCGGCGGCCTGATCTCCATCGGCGGCCTGCCGATCTCGGAATATCCCGAAGTCGTGCCGCCATCGGTCATCGTCACCGCACAATTCCCCGGCGCGAATCCGGAGACGATCGCCGAGACCGTGGCCAACCCGATCGAGGAGCAGGTCGAGGGGGTCGAGAACATGCTCTACATGTCCTCGCAGGCGACCTCCGACGGTTTGATGACGCTGACGATCACCTTCAAGCTCGGCACCAATCCCGACCTGGCGACGGAGCTCGTGCAGAACCGCGTCAATCAGGCGCTGCCCCGCTTACCGCAGGAGACGCAGCAGCTCGGCGTCACCACGGTCAAGAGCTCGCCCGACCTCACCATGGTCGTCCACCTGCTCTCGCCCGACGGCCGCTATGACGACGTTTATCTTCGCAATTACGCGGTCATCAACGTCAAGGACCGCCTCGCGCGCCTGCAGGGCATCGGCGACGTGCGCCTCTTCGGCTCCGGCGATTACGCGATGCGCATCTGGCTCGACCCACGCAAGGTGGCTGAGCGCGGACTGGCCGCCTCGGACGTCGTCACGGCGATCAAGAACCAGAATCTCGACATCGCCGCCGGTGTCATCGGCGCGTCGCCGGCCGTCCCGGGCGTCGATTATCAGGTCGCGGTTAACGCCCGCGGCCGCCTCAATACGCCGGAGGAATT
>CAZZWT010000114.1:0-7997 GCA_964657775.1 uncultured Candidatus Methylacidiphilales bacterium
GTCGAAATGAAGCACCACCGGCCTGCAGCCCGCCGCGACCAGCGCATGCAGCAACGCCACGGACTCGACGCCACCCGAGACGCCAACGAGCAGCGTGTCGGGCAGCGCGGCCAGTGCGGTTTCGCAGGCGGGAATCAGCATCATGCGGGTTTACCGCTTTCCTCATGTTTGACCAATCGCATTTATCATCCTAATCTCAACTCGTTATGACGAGGGACCACATCGAGAATGCGTTGCGAGACGGAATTCCTTTCGTCATTCGAATGGCAGACGGTGAGAAATACGAAGTCACCGAACAGCACCAAATCGCGGTCGGCAAAGCCAACGTCGTGGTGCTGGATGACCGCGACTTACCCCACGTTCTACCGATGCTGACGATGACGGGCATCAGTTATTTGGGCACTTCGGCCTGATCTGCAATCCTTTGATGGACGACCCAAACGCATTTCCCCGGCGCAAGCGCCCATGGAGCCCGTGGCAATATCTGACGCTCGTCGTCATCGCGATCCTGATCGCGGTGTTCGTCCTGCGGCCGGTCGGGCTGGAGATCATGGGCGTCTTCCAGCGGCTGCCCGATGCCTTTAAGTATGGGCGTTGACGCCCGGCTTACGAAATGTCGATCCAGATTCCGTTGACCCGACAGACCACGACGCACGCCAGGACCGTGAGGTAGAATGCCGCCGTAGTGAAAACCTGGGCGCGCACCAAAATGGTGAAACCCCGCGATCGGCCCGCCAGCCATAGCCCGAAGCTGATCGCGAACGGCAGCAGATAGATCACGACCGGCGCGACGACCGTGGCCGCAACGTCGCTTTCGCCGCTGAAGCCGATAATGTCCGGCACTTGCGTAAGGAGCAGGCCCAGCATGAAAAAGTGAACGACCAGGAGTACGACGTTGAACGTCACCGCCAGGACAAGCGCGATTCGCCGAGCAATCTTCATCTTCGATGAGACGGCGACTTTACCCGCGCCACTTCCGCACGTTCACCCCGCCGCTAATCAGCTGCTGGATAAGCCCGCCGAAAAAGTTGTAGGGATGGATTTTTTCCGGCGCCGTCGCATCGTCGAGCTTCTGCCGGAGCTCGCCCGGGATAAACATATCGAGCGACGAAAGATTGCTGTCGAGCTGCGGAATTTTCGTCGCGCCAATGATGACCGAGGTGATGCCCGGCTGGGTCACCGCCCAGTGCAGCGCCACTTCGGCTGGCGCGCGGTTGAGTTCCTTCGCCACCTCAAGCAGCACATCGAGAATCTTGAAATTCCGCTCGGTGAATTTGTCGAAGACCGGGTTGTCGTTCTTCGACAGGCGCCCACCATCGGCCACCTTGTCCTCGCGGTGATATTTCCCGGTGAGAAATCCGCCGGCGAGCGGGCTCCACGGGCAGATGCCGTAGCCGAGTTCCTGCGCCATCGGCACGTGCTCGCGCTCGATGTTGCGCTCGGTCAGCGCGTACTCCAATTGCAGCGCAACGAGGCGATGCTTGCCCTCCTTTTCCGCCAGCGTCTGCGCGCGCGCCGCGTACCAGGCGGGTACATCGGAGAAACCAGCGTAGCGGATCTTGCCCTCGCGCACGAGGTCGTCCAGCGTGCCAAGGACTTCCTCGACCGGCGTCACCGTATCCCATACGTGCAGCCAGTAGAGATCGACGAAATCGGTTCCAAGCCGCTTGAGCGAAGCCTCCAGCGCGCGGTAGATGTTCTTGCGCCCGTTTCCGCCACTGTTCGGGTTGCCCTGCTCGCCGTTGAAGGTGAACTTGGTCGCCAGCACGGCCTTGTCGCGCACCTTGCGTTCGCGAATGAATTTGCCCAACAGCTCCTCGCTGTGGCCATTGGTGTACATGTCGGCCGTGTCGAAGAAATTGCCACCCGCGTCGAAATAATGATCGAAGACCGCCTGCGCCGCCGCCTCGTCATTGCCCCAGCCCCAATCGGTGCCAAAGGTCATGGTTCCCAAACAAAGCGGCGAGACTTTAAGGCCAGACCGGCCGAGCGTGATGTAGTCGGAGAGTTTCATGGGCCTACTATAGCATCAAGAGCTCTTTCTGAAAAAGCTCTCGCAGAATGTTGCGCTAGGGAGACGTTTGCGTCTTAAATCCCGCTGTGATCGATCCAGCGCCTTTTGTGGGATTGTCGTTGCCTGATGGTTTCATCCTCAAGGACATACAATTTACCCCTGAGCCACTGGTCGACGCAATTGGGAGACCGGCCCTGGCCAAGACACGGATTCTCGGTCGCGAGATTTACACGATCATTACCTCGGGTCAGAATACGACCGAAATTTCAGTGAGTTTGTATCACGAAATCCTTGAAGCCATGACTGTCGCATCGACCAAACCGCCTGCGGTCCTAGAGGACTTCAACGAGGCCGATTTCGAACGAGCGGCCTACGACGCCCACGCCCTATACGGAGTGGCATCTCCGGAAAGCCTTAACAGAATGTTGCAAACTTTCGGTTTTGGGGAAAAATAAGTCTGTGGATCACCGGGAAAAAATTCAAGTTGAGCTGATCAAGTTGATCGGTGGCGAACGCTTGATGCGCTTATCGTACTCTCCCTTGGGCTTGGTCCTCGAGAAGCAGCTTGATTCGAATCAGGCCATTTCCCGCCAGAAGGAACGTCTTTTCAGCGTCTTCGAGGCCGCACTTACGCAGGCCGAATTAACGGCAGCTTGACTGGTTCTCCGCGCCTCCGTGTGAAACATTCCCCTCAGCAGAGCAACAAAGTTGCGCCGACAAGTGCGTTCCCAAGTGCAACTTGGGAACGAGGTGACGCGTTATAACATCACGACCGAACCACAACTTTTTCCGACGATAAGGTAGGCAAAGATTATGAGATACAACCCAAAAACCGAAAGGGTTGAAGCTTTTCCCAACCAGCCGCCCGACTTCTTCCGATCCAAATAATTAGCACAAATGACAAGGACAAGGGGCACCAGATAACGAAGCGTGTAAAAGTCGGTGCCGACGAGGCCAAGATCACCTAAATTCATCGAGCGCAAAAGTGCAGAATTTATATTTTCGGGTAAAACACCGTCAGCTTGAAGCCGGTGAATCGTTTGCGGGGAATACGGATAAGCCCAATGCGACAGCCGGATCGCCCGCTCCATTTTAAGAGCGGGATCGATCGCTAAAACCAGCGAGAGCAGCACCGTAAAAAGTAATGCTGACACGAAACGCGGTTTGACGCGCGGGTTCATGGCTCAATACGACTTCGCCCAGACCACTCGCTGCTCGCTCCGCTCGCCGGTGAAGATGCACTTGCCCGCGAGCGCGCCTTCCTCGAAGGGGATGCAGCGGATCGTGACTTTCAGGTCCTCTTTGATCTTCGCCTCCACCTCGGGCGAGCCGTTCCAGTGGGCGAGCGCGAAGCCGCCGTGGATCTCCGGCTTGTCCGGATTCTGCGGCGTGAAGAACGCGTAGAACTCGTCCTTCGATTCGATCACCTTCGTGTGCTCCTTGCGGAAGGCCAGCGCGCGCTCGAAAATGCCGTCCTGGATCGCCTGCAACATCGCGGGCACCTGCGCGGCAAAACCGTCGCGCGGGAACGATTGCTTTTCCTTCGGCCCCTTATCGCGGCGACCGACAAACACCGTCCCGGCTTCCAAATCGCGCGGCCCGATCTCGACGCGGATCGGCACGCCCTTCTTGATCCACTCCCACGACTTCTGCCCGCCCTGCATATCGCGCTGATCGACCTCGACCCGAATGCCTTCCTTGTGGAAAAGCTCGGCCTCGATCTGCTGCGCCAGCGCCCCGCACGCGCGCAGGATTTCCTTGTGCTGCTCTTCCTTCGGGATGATCGGGATGATGACGACTTGCGTCGGCGCCACGCGCGGCGGCAGGACGAGTCCATCGTCATCCGCATGCGCCATAATCAGCGTGCCGATGAGGCGCGTGCTGACGCCCCAGCTCGTGGTCCACGCGTGCTCCTGCTTGCCCTCGCGCGAGAGATATTTGATGCCGCTGGCCTTGGCGAAGTTCTGCCCCAGGAAGTGCGACGTGCCGGCCTGCACCGCCTTGCGATCCTGCACCATGGCTTCGATACACAGCGTATCGACCGCGCCGGGGAACCGCTCACTCGCGCTCTTGGCGCCGGTGATGACCGGGATGGCGAGGTGATCGCGCGCGAAGGTCTCGTAGACGTCGAGCATGCGGCGCGTCTCGTGGATCGCCTCGGCCTCGGTCTCGTGCGCGGTGTGGCCCTCCTGCCAGAGAAATTCGGTGGTGCGCAAAAAGATGCGCGGCCGCATTTCCCACCGGACGACGTTGGCCCATTGGTTGATCAAGATCGGCAAATCGCGATAAGACTGGCACCACTTCGCGTAGGTCGCGCCAATGATGGTCTCCGACGTGGGGCGCACGACGAGCGGCTCGGCCAACTTGCCGGTGGGGACGAGTTTGCCATCGGGCCCGACCTCGAGCCGGTGATGCGTGACGACGGCGCACTCCTTGGCGAACCCGGCGACGTGCTCGGCTTCCTTCTCCAAATAGCTGAGCGGGATGAAGAGCGGGAAGTAGGCGTTCTTGTGCCCGGTGGCCTTGAACATTTTGTCGAGGTGCGCCTGCATCAATTCCCACAGGCCATAGCCCCACGGCTTGATGACCATGCAGCCGCGCACGTCGGAATTCTCCGCCATGTCGGCGGCGGTGACGACGGCCTGGTACCACTCCGGGAAGTCAACCGCGCGCGCGGGGGAAATGGCGTTCTGCGGCTGCTTTTGCTTTTGCGGTTGTTGCTTCTGCGGTTCGGGAGTGGGCGTGTCGGACATAAGATGGGATGAGTTGGAAGCGCGTATACTAACAGAAAGACGGCAGACGGGGAGAAATTAGACAGGAGTTACATGAGGGACATGAGGAAGAGTGTTAAAGCCTCGCAAACTCTCCATCAACCAGCGGTCATCCTGAGCGAAGCCGAAGGATCAGTTCCGCCTGCCTTTCGACTTCATGTCCCTCACGTAACTCCTGTCTAGTTGGATTTCTTGCGGCTGGCCAAAAACTCGCTCGCAATGCCGATGGCCATCGGCGCCATCGAGACGAGCGCGATGCCAATCAGAATCTTATCGAGATACTTTTGCGTAAAGGGATTCGCGCCCAACCCCCAGCCGAGCAGGACAACGAGCGAAATCCAGAACACCACGGCGAGGCAATCGACCACGAGATACTTCACATATTTCATCTCGCCCACGCCGGCCATGAACGGCACGAAGGTGCGCCCCACCGGAATGAACTTGGCCATAACCACGGCCCAGACGCCATACTTCACGCACAGGTCGTGCGCCTTGACCGCGTTCGCGCGCTTGAAGAAGCGGCCCTCCTTGCGCGTGAAAATCGCATGGCCGGTCTTGTTGCCGAGGAAATAACCCAGCTGGTCGCCCACAATGGCCGCCACGATCAGCGCCGGCAGCAGCACCCGGACATCGAGCCACGTCTGCCCATTGGGCCCAAGCGTCGCCGTCGCCACTCCCGCCAGAAACAGCATCGTATCCCCCGGCAGAAAAAATCCCACCAGCAGGCCCGTCTCCGCAAAGACGATCGCGGCAATCAGCGGCACGCCCCCCGAATGGATGAGCCCCTGCATATAGACCGGGTCATAAAGGTCTTTAACAAATTGAATCGGATTCATGGGCAAGAGAAGCGGTGAAGCTCGCAAAAAGGATTCAAAGCAGCAAGAGACAAATGGGAGGCAAAGCTTTGCGGGAAAGCTGTACCGGTGTACAACGCGGCAATGACAAAAGCGGAAGCACTGGAAAATATCCGAACGAATATTTCCACGCACGGGCGCCACATCTATCTCGTAACAGGCGGACCCGATCCGCGTTTTGCTTATACGATTGGGCTGAAAGAGAAGTTCGGTGCGGAGTTGATCTTTGCCGGTGGCGCTTTCTATTCAAGAGTCCAGATTTTCGACCTTCTCAATCGTCTTTCCGACATTCTTCAAGAAACGCCCGATCAGTCGGAGACCGATCACTCGCTTGGCGAACTGGGAACATTCTCGCTCAGGAAAGTGGACCCAACCTGGTCGACGAAGCTCATCCTGGGAGCCACCGATTATTACAAAACTCCGGATATAGCCGCCCTCCAAGTCGTGCCTGACGCCGAACACCTAACCATCGATGTTCCCGATTTATCTCAAACTAGAAGCGAATCCGCCGAGCCAACTTGGCAATGGTTGGACAAAGAGTGGAACAATCACATACCCGGGAAAACAATGGTGATTACCGATTGGGATGCGCTTCGCGGTGCGCCTATTTTGGAAGCCAACCGATGGGAGGAAGACCATTGGGAGCTTTTCTCGAAACCTGCTCAAGAAATTGATAAAAAAATGGTGCGCGTTGTACCCTTTGCGACGCTTCTCGGCGCAGACCCTTCCCTGCAACTGGCGACCGAATTAGACGTCCGTGAAGGTATATGGCGCGATCCAGAACCATTTGAATGGCGCTTGACGAAACTTAAGGACGGGACGCACGGCTGACCAAAATTTGCTGCGTTAGCTAAATTCGCTAAAAATATTGGGAATTTAGCAAACCTAAGAAGCGAGGTCGCCCCCCTCCGCCTTTAGACCGCCTCCCCCTCCTCAGTCCTCGGTGCGAAACTTCCCCTTCCCCTTCGGCCCCGGGACTTCTAGCTTAGTTGCCCTATGATCCCCCGTTATTCCCGGCCCGAGATGGCCGCGCTTTGGAGCGAAGAGGCCAAGCTCAACCACTGGCTCGAAATTGAAGTCCTCGCCTGCGAAGGCATGGCGCAAATCGGCGTCATCCCGGCCGAGGACGCGCAGATCATCCGCGCCAAGGCCACGTTCGACATCGAAAAAGTGCGGGAGAACGAGAAGCGCACCAACCACGACGTCATCGCGTTCCTCGAGGAAGTCGCCGTCCATGTCGGCGGCCCGGGCCGGTTCATCCATCGCGGGCTCACGTCGTCCGATCTGCTCGACACCACGCTCGCGCTCCAATGCGTCGCCAGCGCGAATCTCCTCCTCGCCGATCTAGGCAAGCTTCGCGCCGTCACCGCCGCGCGCGCCAAAGAATTCAAATTCACGCCCATGATGGGCCGCTCGCACGGCATCCACGCGGAGCCGATCACCTACGGCCTCAAGCTCGCGCTGATGTACGACGAGTTCGGCCGCGCGGAAAAGCGCCTCATCGAAGCGCGCGACCAGATCGCGGTAGGGAAACTCTCCGGCGCCGTCGGCACGCACGCGCATCTCGACCCGCGCGTGGAGGAATATGTCTGCGCCAAGCTCGGGCTCAAGGCGGCCGATCTTTCCACGCAGGTCATCCAGCGCGACCGGCACGCGCACTTCATGAGCACGCTCGCGCTCATCGCCAGCAGCATCGATCGCTGGGCGACTGAGTTCCGCCACCTGCAACGCACCGAGGTCCTCGAGGTCGAGGAATATTTCGCCGCCGGGCAAAAGGGCTCGAGCGCCATGCCGCACAAGCGCAACCCGATCACGGGCGAGAAGCTGAGCGGCCTCGCGCGCGTCATCCGCGGCAACGCCGTCGCCGCGCTGGAGAACGTGGCGCTGTGGCACGAGCGCGACATCTCACACTCGTCGGTGGAGCGCATCATTTTCCCCGACTCGTGCGAATTGCTGAGCTACATGCTGAAGCTGACGACCGACCTCGTCGCGCGCCAGATCGTCTATCCCGAGAACATGAAGGCGAATCTCGACAAGTCGAAGGGCCTGATCTTCTCGCAAAGCGTGCTGCTCGCGCTGGCCGACAAGGGGCTGCCGCGCCAGACCGCCTACGAAGCCGTCCAATCCGCCAGCATGGCCTGCTGGCGCGGGGACCAGCAGCTCTCCTATTACCTAAAGAAGTCCGAAGCGATCCGCTCGGTGCTGAGCGAAGAGGAAATCGAAGCGCTGTGCTCGCCGGAGCGGCATTTCACGCACGTCGATTCGACGTTTAAGAAGCTGGGGTTGGAGTAAAAACTGCAGTTGGTAGCCGTCGACCTCCGGGCGACGGGCTCGGAAATCTCGCGCCACCTTCCCCGC
>CAZZWT010000114.1:8007-9314 GCA_964657775.1 uncultured Candidatus Methylacidiphilales bacterium
CCTCGTTCCCAAGTGCAACTTGGGAACGAGGGATCTAATCAAAATTTCCCTGATAGTAGGCTTGATCAAATCGCCAATGGCCGTCCTGGCGATTGACGACGCAGAGATATTTAGTCCCACCTCCAACGCCGCCGGTGAAGGTTGGAACAATCACTTGATCCGAAGTCACCCAACCTGCCCAAAGCCTATTTTGATGTTGTTTAAACTTCATCATCGGATATGTCGCGAGCACAGACTGTTGGATATCAGCATCGTCCTGGGGAGTACCGGACGATTTTTTAAAAGAATCAAACCAGCGCTGATACACGTCATGAGGAATTGCAGCTCTCTGCAGATCTTCAAGTGCAGGAGACGCAACAACTCGTATCCAACCGAAGGCAACCAAGAATAGAACGAGGATTTTTGTACGCATAAGTTTCACGCAATCGACCCATCATACCAAGCCTCAACAATCCACGCATCCCCGCCCTTCTCGAGCACGCCGTAAAATAACTCCTCGCCGCCGACGAGCCCGTCGCCTTTGATGAGTAGCGCCATCACCTCCGTCGCGGAGAGCCACCGGATTTCGTGCACCACCATGTCCGGATGCACCTTCCTCAGCGTGGCGGTGATCGCCGCCATGTCCTGTGCAGAACCAAGCGGCACGCGCGAAGCCGCCGCCCAGCGCTTCTCCACGATCGGAAAATCATAGGCCGTCGGATTCGGGCTCAACTGCCCCGGCCAGCCCGCGTCCGAGCCGCCACTCGCGCAGCCGGCGAGAAAGATTACACCTAGAATAAGAATGGTGGCACGCATCACATCCAGGAGCTACCCGCCCTCGCCCCGCTTGGCAAGCCCAAGCCGAATTCAGTTGTGCGACCTTTAGAGGTGACGTAACTTGCTTGGTCAGGAAAATATCCATATGCAGCATCCTCTTTTTGCCTGGGGCCTCCCGCACGGTTCGGAATGGCTGATCATTCTCGTCCTCGCCGTTCTCTTTTTTGGCGCAGACAAATTGCCGAAGCTCGCGCGCGGGCTGGGCAAGAGCCTCGGCGAATTCAAGAAGGCCAAGGAAGATTTCGAGAAGGAAGTCCACGCCGCTGCGGCCGAGCCCGATGCCAAGATCGGCGACAAGGCCCCGCACGTCGGTGGCAATCTCCCTCAGGAAGTCACCCCGATAGCCTCCAGCACCATTACGGCGTCCGACGGGCTGACCAAAAAGAGCTAAGCGTCCGGGCATTCGCCAGGGCCAGTGCGAGCGCGATCACGATCGCCATCCCGCCGACGATTTCCATCAGGCGGATCGGGCCGATGTTCTGGCTCTCGAG
>CAZZWT010000115.1:0-9252 GCA_964657775.1 uncultured Candidatus Methylacidiphilales bacterium
CGTTTACCAAACACGAGAAGATCGGAGAGCGAATTGCCGCCGAGGCGGTTGGCGCCGTGCAGGCCGGCGGCACATTCGCCCGCGGCGAAGAGGCCCGGCACGCTCGACATCTGTGTCTCGCCATTCACCCGCACGCCGCCCATGGCGTAGTGCGTGGTCGGGCCGACTTCCATCGGTTCCTTGGTGATGTCCAAATTGGCGAGCTGAATGAACTGGTGGTACATGCTCGGCAGCTTCTTCTTGATGTGCTCGGGCGCGTTGGGGAGCTTTTCCTTGATCCACGCAATGTCGAGAAAGACACCGCCGTGGGGTGAACCGCGGCCGGCCTTCACTTCGCGGTTGATGCAGCGCGCCACGTGATCGCGCGTCAGCAATTCCGGCGGACGCTTCGCGTTCTTGTCGTTCTGCGTGTAGCGCCAGCCTTCCTCGGGATCGGTCGAAGTCTGGTTCTTATAATTCTCCGGGATGTCGTCGAACATGAAGCGGCGACCCTCCTTGTTCTTCAAGACACCGCCTTCCCCGCGCACGCTTTCGGTGACCAGAATCCCCTGCACGCTGGGTGGCCAGATCATGCCCGTGGGGTGGAACTGGATGAACTCCATGTCGAGCAGTTCGGCGCCCGCATGATAGGCGAGTGAATGGCCGTCGCCGGTACCTTCCCACGAATTGCTGGTGATCTTGAACGCGCGGCCCAAGCCGCCCGAAGCGATGACGACGGCCTTGGCCTTGAAAATCTTGAAGCGGCCCCGCTCGCGATCGTAGCCAAACGCGCCGACGACCCGGTCGCCGTCCTTGAGCAGGCGGACGATGGTCCACTCCATATGCACCGTGATGCCCTGATGGATGCCGTGGTCCTGCAGCGTGCGAATCATTTCAAGACCGGTGCGATCGCCGACGTGGGCTAGGCGCGGGTAACGATGACCGCCGAAATTGCGCTGCGAAATCTTGCCTTCCTTGGTCCGATCAAACACGGCACCCCAAGCCTCGAGTTCCTTCACGCGCGAAGGCGCTTCCTTGGCGTGAAGCTCGGCCATGCGCCAGTTGTTGACGTACTGGCCGCCGCGCATCGTATCGGCGAAGTGGACCTTCCAGCTATCGCGATCATCGACGTTGCCCATTGCCGCCGCCATGCCGCCCTCGGCCATGACGGTGTGCGCCTTGCCGAGAAGAGATTTGCAAACGAGGCCGACGGTGACGCCGGACGCGGAGGCTTCTATGGACGCGCGCAATCCCGCGCCGCCCGCGCCGATGACGAGGACGTCATATTCAAAAGTTTCGTAAGGAGTAGCCATGGATTTATTTTAGAAGAACCGGAAGTCGTGCCAGATGCCCATGGCGCAAAGACGAATGTAGACATCGGTGAAGCCGACCCAAAAGAGGCTGAACCACGCCCACATCATGTGCTTGCGGTTGAGGCAACTCACGGCGTTGTAACAGCTATGGCAAGTCGAGGATTTCGTGAAGGTATCGAGGAAGCCGCCGACCAAATGACGCAGCGAATGACAGCCGAGCGTGTAGGCGCTCAGCAGAAAAACATTGAGAATAATGACCAGCGAGCCAACAGCCAGGCCGAAGTGTTCCGTGCCCGCGTCATCCTTGAACCAGAGCGCATCGTAGGCATCGCGACCCAGAATGAAAATGAAGAGGAGCGCCAGGTAGAGGAAATAACGGTGACCGTTCTGGAGGATGAGCGGCAGGTATTTCTCGCCCCAGTAGGTCTTGCGCGGTTCGCCGACAGCGCAGGCGACCGGGTCGAGCCAAAACGCCTTATAATAGGCACCGCGGTAGTAATAGCAGGTGAATCGGAACCCGGCAGGAATCCACATGATCAAAAACGCGGGCGAGAACGGAGCAAAACCGGGCCACCAACCAGGCTTCACGCCAAAAATCCCGGGATGCGGCTCGGAGCCAAACAGCGAGGGTGAGTAAAACGGGGAAAGATAATTCGCGCCACCGCCGCCGAACCAGTAGTAGCAGACGGCGCTATTCGTGCCTTGCAACGCGGCGAAGGTCGAGTAAACGATGAACGCGGAGAAGCCGAGGAAGACGGCCAGCGGTTGCATCCACCAGACGTCGGTGCGGGCGGTTTGGCCAAACCCAAGTTGGTTCGGGATCGTGACAGAGGAAGCCATAACGGCGCACGTTAATGTTTTCCGAGAGGAGCGTCAACGCCTCAGGAAAAATATAAGCCGCGCTTGGCTATAGCGGCGGCAGCTAATTACGCGAGCCGGCATGCCGTGAAAGGTAGCCGGTGCAGACCCTTGCGCCGGAGCCGTTGCGCGAGCACGCGCGATGGCCTGTGGGCGCGACCTACAGTAAAAGCGCCCTTTTGAAAGCGGATATCGAGGCGTCCCGGTGCTGGCCTGCGTCGGCTCCCATTCAGACTTACCTTTTCGAGACGGCCCGGTGCGCCGCCCAAAGATCTTTCTTCGGCCGCTCGATCTGCACCGTCTGCCAGCCGGCTTTTTTGGGACCGGCAACATCATTCTGCGCGTCGTCGCCGACGCTGAGCAACTGGCCTGGCGCGATGCGCAGGATTTCCGCCACATGACGGTAGATTGCCTGGTCGGGTTTTTCCCAGCCCAGCTCCGCACTAATAAAGCGGTTGGAGAAATATTCGCCCAAGCCCAGGCCATCCAGCACGTTGTGGAGCCGCGCGTCCCAATTCGACAGGACAACGAGATCGACCTCGTGATCACGCAACGCCTCAAAGACCTCGAACACCTCGGGGTAAACGCCCCACGCCTTCGGTTGGGCATAGTGCAGATAGACTTCTTCAAAAAATTTCTCGAAGGCCGCTTCGTCCGAAAACGAGTTGTCGGCCAGCGATAGCTTCACGATCTTTTTCCAGTGCACGCGATCGTTTCCGTTGTTGGGAATGGAATCCTTCGCGCGCGGCGAGGAGCTCTTCATCGCCTGGCGGAATGCCGTGGTGGTGGCCTCGGGCGGCAGCTTCAGGCCGTAGGCGCGCGCGAACTTCGCATAGGTTTCTCCCACCGGCTCCGCGGGATAAATCAGGGTGCCACCCACATCAAATACAAAGGCTCGAACGCGAGGCATAATATTACCGGGTAATCACGAGTTTTTCTAACCGTTCGTTGAGCCGATATTCTTCCGCATTGCCCTGCCGGAGCGCAAGCATTTCTCCAACCAGAAAGAGCGATCCGGTGATGAGCGTCACAGAGGTGGATTCGCTCTTGGCAAGATCATTCCACACGGCGGTCACGGAATCGTAACAAGTGGGGGAAAGTCCGGTGAAGTTCTGCGCGAGTTGCGCGGGCTCGGCGGTGCGTTCGTTGGCGAGGCGGACGAGCGAAATTTTTGCCGCGAGAGGACGCAGCAGTTGCGCGATTTCGGAAATGTCCTTGTCGGCGACGGAGCCGAAAATAATGTGTGCGCGTCCTTCGATTTCGGACGCGCTCCAGCCGAAGCGCGTGGCGAGAAACGCGCGCCACGTTTCGACGAGCATCGCCATGCCGGCGGCGTTGTGCGCGCCGTCGAGGACGATGAGCGGTTTTTCGGAGAGGACTTCGAAGCGACCGGGCCAAACGGTTTCGCGCAAGCCGCGTGCGATGGCTTCGTCCGGGATGATATTGCAATCGCGGCCCGGTCCGAACGATTGCGGGTCGCGGCTTCGGATCTGCCAAACCGCCTCCACCGCGCAGGCCGCATTAGATATCTGGTGGCGGCCCATCAGGCCCAGCGTGAATTCCCATCCGTCGATCGCGGCGATTTGACGTCCACCACGCAAACCTCGATCGCCGACTTCCATATCCCGATGCACAAGCGTTAGCGAACTACCTTCTTCCTTTGCACGCTGCTGAATAACCTCGGCTGCATCGCCACCCTCCACCGCACTGATGACCGGCACGCCGGGTTTGATGATGCCCGCCTTTTCCCCCGCAATGACGCGCAGCGAAGAGCCGAGATATTGCTGATGATCCAAACCGATGTTAGTGATGATGCAAATCTCCGGCGTGACTATGTTGGTAGCATCAAGCCGCCCGCCGAGTCCTGTTTCCCAGACGACCCAATCGACTTTTTCGCGCGCGAAATACCAGAGCGCCAGGGCGGTCATCAATTCAAAGTAGGTCGCTTCGTGCGATGAGCTCTTTTCCACGATCTCCCGCACAATCGCCATGCCCTGCGCGAAATCATTTTCGGAGATTTGCACGCGGTTGATCTGAATCCGCTCGCGCACGCTGACCAGATGCGGCGACGTGAAAAGCCCCACGCGCAAACCCGCCGCGCGCAGACACGATTCGCAGAACGCCGCCGTCGAGCCTTTGCCATTCGTCCCCGCCAGGTGAATGAAGCGCAGCGAATCCTGCGGATCGCCCAGCGAGCGCGCCAGCTCGCGCATCGGCTCGAGCCCCAGTTTCATGCCGAAGCGGCGTGCTTGGCCGAGGTAGTTGAGAGCTTCGGGATAGGTCATGGCGAGATGGGATCCGAGCACAGATAAACGTCGTATTCCCGGAACGGCTTGCCGCGGAAACTGACCATAACGTGCTCGAGAAACGTAACCGCCTTGAATCCATTCTGCAACGCGCGCGGGCCGGGTTCGCCGGTGATCCAGAGGGCGCGTTGCGGGTGCGCATCGGCGTAGCCGGGCCAGAAGTCGTATTGGTTCGCCGGCGGAGTGTTGCGCAACGCGTAGACAAACGCTTGGTCGGGTGAATGGAACGTGAAGATGCTCGCCTCTTTATAGGCGTCGGCGATGACGACGTCGGCGTGTTGTTCTTTTTTGAGCGCGTCGAGGTGTTGCGCGATTTCGGTCCAGCCGGTGACACGGCCCATGGGGTCAAGCTTCTGCGGCAACTGCAGGAATTCGGTATTGTGCAGGATGAGCGTTTGCAGCCACGCGAAGACGAAGGCAAAGACGATGTAGGCCTGGCCCGTGCCGCGCACGAGGAGGATTTTGCGCCATTGCGAAGCCATGAGGACGATGAGCGTCAGGTACGAGACTGCCGGCCAGTTCGGCTCGCAGCGCAGGTGCCAGGAAAGCGCCGCGTACATCAGGAAGACGGGCAGGAAAAGAATGAGCAGGAGGATTTCACCCTCGCGCTGCCGGCTGGCTTGGCGGCGCCAGGCGACGAGGGTGGCGATCACCGCGGCGCTGAGCAGGCCGAGGAAAATCCACGGCGAAATGACGAGTGCCTGCAGACCGAGGAAATCGCGGAAGGTGGAAAATTCGAGCGTGAACGGACCATCGAGTTTGCCGCGATGACCGAGCGCCGAAGCGCTGACCCAGCCGTGGTTTTGATTCCACCACAACACCGGCGTTGTGCACGCGATCGCAACGGCGAGCATGATCCAGAATCCCGGCTTCGTGAGGAGTGCTCGGCGCGCGGGCATGACGCATAAAAAGGCGAGGAAGGCGACGAACTCGAGCGCGTTGAGATACTTCGCAAGGAAGCCTGAGCCGACGGCGAAACCGGTCAGCGCCCAGTCGAGCAGGCGGTCGCGCCGGATCGCACTGGAGAAAAGATTCGCCGCCCAGATCCAGAAGAAAGCGGAGAGCGGGTCGATCGTCATCACCACCGCGCCGAGCGCGTAAATCGGCACGACGTTGGTGATCAGCACCGCGATGAGACCGGTCGTTTCATCGAACCAACGGCGCGCGAGCAGGAACATCTGCCATGCCGTCCCGGCCGAAAGCAGCACGGCGAAAAAGCGAACGCCGAGGTTGTTCGCGCCGAAAAGCGCGGTGCCGGCCCAAATGGTGTAGGCGACCGCCGGCCCCTTGCTGAAGTAGCTGGCGTCGAGATGGCGCGACCATTGGAAGTAGTAGGACTCGTCCGGCAAAATCGGCAGCCACGTGCAATAGAAGAGGCGGAACAGGGTCGTGACCGCAATGACCGCCATGGCCGCCATGGCAGGCGACATGCCCAGAAAGCGGGTGGGCGATTTCGGTGCGGGATTCATGCAGGGAAGGGAGAGCTTGCGACAGGTCGCGATGGCAAACAAGTTTTCCGTGGCTTCCTCCGTTGTCGCGGCCTCTATGACCGCCGCGACGGCACTTGTCTTCCTGCCTAATGTATGCAAGTATGTACTTGCATGAAAGACACCCGGCAGCGCATCCTCGACGCCGCCCTCCGCGTTTTCAGCCGCGACGGCTTTTCCGGCGCCACCACCCGCGAGATCGCTCGCGTCGCCAAGGTCAACGAAGTCACCCTCTTCCGATATTTCAAAAACAAGAATGAGCTCCTGCGTCAGGCCGTGATGTGCTCCGCCAGCAAGTACGAGCACGTCTTCGCCGCCGCCTCGGTGGAATCGCCCGAAGACCTGCGCCGCACCGTCCAATCCTACGCCGAGGCTTACGCCCAGAAATTGCGCGAAAACGAGGACATGGTCCGCACCTTCATCGGCGAAATGACGCGGCACCTCAAACTCTGGCGCGTGATCTTTACCGAGGGCGCCAAATTGAGCCGCGACAAATTCACCGCCTATTTAAAGGCGGCGCAAAAAGCGGGCCTCGTGCGCAAGGACCTCGACCCCGAAACCGCGACCGACGCCTTCAGCGGCATGCTGATGACCGGGGCGCTGCGCCGTCCTCTCACCGAGAAACTTTATACCGCGGAAAAATATACCGCGACCTGCGTTGCGCTCTTCTTGAAAGGCATCGAAAAATGAGCAGCGCCGCGATGTCCATGCCGATGCCGGCCCACTCCGGCGGCCTCTCCACGCTGGCGCAACGCGCGCAGGAGCAAGGCTGGCTGAAGTGGGCCATCGTCATCACCGCCTCGTTTGCCGCCCTGCTCGAGGTCGTCGATGTCAGCATCGTCAACGTCGCGCTGCCTTATATGCAAGGCAATCTCGGCGCCACGCTTTCGGAAATCGGCTGGGTCTCCACCAGCTACTCCATCGCCAACGTCATCATCATCCCGCTTTCCGCCTGGCTCGGCTTTCGCTTCGGCAAGAAGCGCTACTTCATTTTCTCGCTCGTCGCCTTTGTCCTGGCCTCGATTATGTGCGGCCTCGCCTCCAACCTCGGCATGCTCATCGTCGGCCGTGTCATCCAGGGCCTCGGCGGCGGCGGACTCATCGCCAAGGGCCAGGCGCTGATGTTCGAGACCGTCCCGCGCGAGGAGCAGGCCTTCGCCAGCACCGTCTTCTCCCTCGGCGTCATCGGCGGCCCCGCCATTGGCCCAGCGCTCGGCGGTTACCTCACCGATAACTACGGCTGGCGCTGGATTTTCTTCATCAACATTCCGCTCGGCATCCTCGCGGTGTTCATGGCCTCCACCTTTTTGCCGCAGGACAATCCCGCCGATCGCAAGCGCGGCAGCGTCGATTGGCAGGGCATTCTCTTCCTCGCGCTCGGCCTTGGCGCGTTCCAAACCGTGCTCGAGCAGGGCCAGCAGGATGACTGGTGGTCCTCCGCCTTCATCCAGCGCATGGCGGTGCTGAGCGTCGTCGGCATGGCCGCGTTCATCTACCAGGAATTGAACACGGAGCACCCGGCGGTCGATCTCCGCGTATTGCGCCATCGCGCGCTGGCCGCGGGCAGCTTCATCTCGCTCGCCGTCGGCATGGGTCTTTACGGCACCGTCTTCGTCGTGCCCGTCTTCGCGCAGACGGTTCTGCAATTCACCGCGACCAAGACCGGCTTCATGCTCGTCCCGGGTGCCATTGCCTCGGCGGTGGGCATGTTCGCGCTTGCGCCGCTGCTCAAGGTGTTCTCCCCGCGCCTGATGATTGCGAGCGGTTGCGTGATGACCATCGGCGTCATGTTCGCCTTCGCTTCGCTCAATCCGGACACCGGCGCGGATCAATTCTACTGGCCGCTCATCTGGCGCGGATTCGGCACGGTCATCATGTTCCTGCCCCTCTCCATCGTCACGCTCGGCTCGCTGCCCAAGGCCGACGTCGCCTCCGGTTCCGGCTTCTTCAGCCTCACGCGCCAGCTCGGCGGCAGTATTGGCATCGCGGCGATCACCACGCTCGTGGCCAAGCAGCAATTCGTCCATCGCGCGCAGCTCGTCTATCATATCTCCGAGCTCAACCCCGCCTACCCCGAGCGGCTCGGCGCCAGCACGTCCTATTTTAACGCCATGTCCGGCGATCCGGTCGCCGTGCAAAACATGGCGCTCGCGCAGATCGACCGCGCCGTCGATTTCCAGGCCAGTCTCCTCAGTTACCGCGACGTCTTCTATGCCGTTGCACTCGTTTTTGCCCTTGTCCTGCCGCTGATTTTGCTGCTGGGCAAAACCGTCCAGCCCGCACCCAAGGAAAATTAATTTATGAGCACTCCCGCCATCGAAGATGAGGTCGCCACCTCCGACAAGAAACCTGCCGCGCATCACCCGGCGCCCGCCGCCGCTGCTGCGCCGGCACTCGTGAAAAAGAAGAAGAAGCTTCACCCGCTCTTCGATCGTTACAAGAAGCCGGCGATGATCGTCGCGGGCGTGATCGCGCTTATCGTCGCAGCTTTCTACATGGTCGACGCCTACACGCACGAGGAGACCGACGACGCCTACGTCACCGGCCACCTGCACAACCTCGCGCCGCGCATCGCGGGCCAGGTCTCCAAGGTGTTGGTTGATGACAATCAACTCGTGAAGGCGGGCGACACGCTGGTCCAGCTCGACCCGATGGAATACCAAGCCATCGCCGCCGCCGCCAAGGCGAACCTCGATGTCGCGCAGTCCAATCTCGACCGCCTGCAGCCGCTCATCGCCTCGCACGCCGTCGCGCCGGAGGACGTCGACAAGGCGAAGAGCACGCGGGATGTCGACCTCGCCCAGTACGAATTGGCCGAGTTGCAGATCCAATACTGCACGCTGACCGCGCCGGCGGACGGCTATGTCGGCCGGAAGAATGTGGAGGTGGGCAATCGCGTCTCCGCCGGGCAGACGTTGCTCGTCGTGGTGGAACCCGACGTGTGGGTCATCGGCAATTTCAAGGAGACCCAGCTCGCGCACATGAAGCCGCACCAGCCGGTGAAGATCACCATCGACTCGATTCCCGACAAGGTCTTCGACGGCGAAGTGGACAGCTTCTCGCCCGCGACGGGCAACGAATTCGCGCTGCTGCCCGCGGATAATTCCACCGGCAACTTCACCAAGATCGTCCAGCGCGTGCCGGTCAAGATCACCTTCAAGAAGGAATCGATCCAGGGCTACGAGGACCGCATCCGCGCCGGGGAATCGGCCATCGTGAAAGTGGCGCTGTAACCAGAATCGGGTAGCCCGGACAACTCGTTGTCCGGGTCGCGGAGGCTCGGCGTAGCGACAAGAGGCAGCCTGTTGT
>CAZZWT010000116.1:0-9223 GCA_964657775.1 uncultured Candidatus Methylacidiphilales bacterium
GCTGGAAGCCGGTGACGCCGTCCTTGGTGCCGCACAATTTGAAGTCCATGTCGCCGTAGTGATCCTCGGAGCCGAGGATATCGTCGAGCAGGAGGTAACGCTTCAGGTTGTCGTTCTCATCGTGCTCGGTGACGAGGCCGACGGAGATCCCGGCGACCGGCGTCTTGATCGGCACGCCCGCGTCCATGAGGGAGAGACAGCCGCCGCAGACGGAGGCCATGGAGGTGGAGCCGTTCGACGCCATGATCTCGGAGGAGACGCGGATGGCGTAGGGGAAGTCGTTCTCGCTCGGGATGACCGCGAGGAGCGAACGCTCGGCCAGCGCGCCGTGGCCGATTTCGCGGCGATTCAGGCCGCCGACGCGACCGGTTTCACCGACTGAGAAGGGCGGGAAGTTGTAGTGGAGGATGAACCGCTTCGTGATCTCACCGCCGGTGTAGCCGTCGAGGTCCTGCGCTTCGTCGCTGGGGGCGAGGGTCGCAAGGCAGAGCGCCTGCGTTTCGCCGCGCGAGAAGAGCGAGGAGCCGTGTGAGCGCGGGAGGAGACCCACTTCGGCGGAGAGCGGACGGATTTCGGTCACGCCGCGGCCGTCGCTGCGCTGCTTCTTGTCGAGGATGGCGGTGCGGAACGCCTTGATCTGCACCTGGTCGAACGCGGAGCTGACGTCGAAGTTGGTCGCGTCGGGATACTTGGCCTTGAGGGCCACGGCGACTTCGTCCTTGAGCGCGCCGACGGCGGCGTAACGCTCCACCTTGCTGGGGCGATAGATCGCGCCTTCGATGCGGGTGGAAACGAGGTCATACGCCATCTGCACGAGCTCGGGCTTGACGGTGTAGAGAGGCAGCGTGCGCTTGGGCTTGTTGACCTTGGCGGC
The DNA here is from genome assembly GCA_964657775.1 of uncultured Candidatus Methylacidiphilales bacterium. Classification (GTDB taxonomy): domain Bacteria; phylum Verrucomicrobiota; class Verrucomicrobiia; order Methylacidiphilales; family UBA1321; genus JABDGH01. The sequence continues at coordinate 875 of CAZZWT010000116.1, forward strand.
GAGCTCCTTCTGGATGTTGATCAGGACCTGGGCTTCGACCTGTGCGTAGGCAAGGGCGGCCTTGAAGTCGGCTTCGGGCAATTCCAGCGCGGAACCTTCGATCATGAGAATCTCGGTCTCCGTGGCGACGTAGACGAGATCGAGGTCGCTGAGTTGCATCTGCTGGTGCGTGGGGTTCGAGATGAACTTGCCGTCGATGCGTCCGACGCGCAGCGCGCCGATCGGGCCGCCAAAGGGGATGTCGGAGACCATCAACGCGGCGGAGGCGCCGTTGATGCTGAGCATATCAGGATCGTTCTCGCCATCGGCGGAGAGGAGCGTGGTGATGATCTGCGTGTCGTACAGGTAACCCTTGGGGAAGAGCGGGCGCAGCGGGCGATCCGTCATGCGACAGGTGAGGATTTCCTTTTCCGACGGACGGCCTTCGCGCTTGAAGTAGCCGCCGGGGATTTTGCCGACCGCGGCCGCGCGCTCGCGATACTCAACGGTGAGGGGGAAGAAATCCTGGCCTTCCTTGATCTTGGTGGCGGAGACCGCCGTGACGATAACGAGAGTATCGCCGTGGCGAACGGTGACCGCGCCGTCGGCGAGGTTGGCCAGTTTGCCGGTTTCGATGGTGATGGGGAGGGCGCCAAATTGCGCCGACACCGTATGAATGGTGGACATGTGTGTTTTCGTGTTAGCGCGCAAACAGGCGCCCACTCGGAAAAGAAAACGCAGAGGACAATGAACCCAGTGGGCGTAAACAAATCCGCCGTCGTGAGACGGCGGCTACGGCTACTAAGCTGATTGTACTCTGAAGTTTCCTGGATGACCCGGTCCGCCAGGCGGAAGGGCCTTTCGCGGACGGGAGACTACTTACGCAGGTTGAGTTTCTGAATGACCTTATCGTAGCGGCTGGAATCGGACTTCTTCAGGTAATCCTGGAGCTTTTTCCGCTGCGCCACCATCATCAAGAGGCCACGACGGGAGCTGTGGTCCTTCTTGAACTTCTGAAGGTGCTTCGTCAGGTCGTTGATGCGATGAGTCAACAGCGCGATCTGGACGTCGGCGGAGCCGGTATCCTTCTCGTGCAATTTGAACTCTTTAGTGTATTCCGTTTTCAGCGCTGCTTCCATAAGGTGAGGGTCGATTAAAGCAGACTCGGAGAAAGTGACAAGGGAAATAAATGAGAAATCGGCGGAAGACCGTTGTGAGCTTAGGATGATGTCGGGCAAAACCTCTGTACAAAACTGTTTTAATGTTATAACGGTAATAACATTATGGTTGAAATTAAAGTTTCCCGTATTGGCAATTCACGGGGCATTCGACTGCCCGCAGCCCTTTTGAAGAGATATCATATCGACGACGCTGTTCTCCTCGAGGAGGGAACTGATTCGATCACTCTTCGTCCCAAGCACTCCAAGAAGCTCTCGTGGAAAGAAACGGCGGATGAGATGGCCAAGGAGACGGAGTCTTGGAAGGACCTCGATGTCACCATGGATGACGGCCTTGAGCACCTTTGATCGTTACGGGATCTACCGGGCAGATCTCAATCCCACGCGGGGCAGTGAAATCAATAAGGTGCGTCCGGTCGTAATCATCAGCCTGGATGTCTTAAATGAAGCGCTCGAAACAGTAGTGGTATGTCCGTTGACCACCAAGCTCCACCCGAGATGGCGTTCGCGCTTACATATCAAATGCCAGGGCAAGGCGGCCGAGATTGCCATCGACCAAATTCGCACGATCAGTAAATCGCGACTTAAGGGAAAGATGGGAAGCTTGTCTGCGGCTGAAGCGCGGGATTTACGGCGCCTGATTTCGGAAATGTACGGCGAGCCGTGACCGATTAGGAAACGGGCACGTTCGCCGTGTGCAGCACGTTTCCCTTGTTATCAATAAACCGCACCTGCAGCGCCTCCGCGCGCAGCGACGCCATGGCGAAGCCGGAAATACCCGCGCCGAATTGGGATTCATCGCTGGTGCTGACAGGCCGGTGCTCCGAGCCACCGCCGGAAATGAACAGATGCACATCGCCGCCTTTCAGGTGCTGGAGATCGTGATCGTGCCCGGCGAAGTAGGCCTGGACCTTGTGCTTTTGCAGGATGGGCAGGACGAGCTGGATCATCTCCTGCTGGTCGCCGTGGCCAAAGCCGGCCGAGTAGATGGGATGATGGCCGATCACGATTTTCCACGGCGCGGTGGAGGCCACCAGCGAGTCATCCAGCCACTTCAATTGCGCGCCCACATCCTGCGTGGCGATGTGCGGACGCATCTTTGCATCCCGCTGGTACTCAGCGATCATCGGTGACGTGTCGATGTAGAAGAAGTCGGCCTTCGCGCCGGCGTTGAGATTGTGCGTCTGCGCGTAGTTGCGCGCGGGCATGACCCAGCGCGGATGCGTCTTGCCGTAGTCGAACTGCGGCTGGGGATCGACATGATAATCGTGGTTGCCGAGGATGACGTACCATGGCACCTGCAAGGGCGTGTAGAGATAGACGTCCTCAAACGATTTTTGCCAGTGCGGGTCGTCGACGGAGGCGACGCCGTCCTCGTAAAAATTATCGCCCACCGAGATCACGAAGGCGGCGCCCGTGTCCTTGCACGCGATGGCCATTTGCTTCGCCACCTCGGCCTGATCCGGGCGGCCATAGCGGCCCCAATCGCCGATGATGGCGAAGTTCAACGCGCCTGTGGCAGGCTCCTGTGCGCGGAGTGACGTTGCGAGCAGTTGGCCCGCCAGGATGGTTTGGGATGCGGCAAAAACCGTGCGGAAGAAATCGCGGCGCGTAACGGGCATGGCGCGACTCTAGCATCCTGGCGGTGGCCAACGCAAAATCGCTTTTGTGACGTAACGGTGAATTCCATTGTCGAGCCCGGCCCGGTGCGATAACCAAGGGGCATGCGTCTGCTCGTCCTCCTTGTGCTCGGATGCCTGGGCGGCGTGGCCGCGGCGCAGGAAAACGTCGTGCAGATCTATGGCGCTCCCGGCCCGATGACCACCGCGGCCTTCACGGTGAAGGACAAATGGGAAGTGCGCTGGGATTGCCCCGATGCCATTGCGGTTACGATCCTCGCGGCGGATGGCTCCGTGGTTGCGGGTGGCTCCGGCGCGATGAAGGGTTCGCTCTATCAACCGAAGGGCGGGACATTCACGCTGCAAATCGCGCGCGCCGGGACGGCGGGATCCTCGCCGTGGCATGCCGTGGTAGTGGAGCTCGGCGAGACTTCCACCGATACCGGCGCCGTCACCTATTATATCCCGCCGCTCACGGCTTCGAGCGCGCCCTCGACCAATGTCGCCGCGATGCCCGCCGCGCCCATCGCGACCGCGATCGCGCCACTGCCCGCGACGAACGCACCGCCCGCCGCACCCGCGCCTACCGTGCCGACCGCATTGACCCAAGACCAGGCCAACGCCGTCGTGGTGGTGAAGGGCGATGTCGGCGAGGGGACCGGCTTCCTCGTTCACACGGCGGATGGGCCGGCGGTGGTGACGAACCAGCATGTCATCTTCGCCAACACGCACGTCAAGATCCTCACCACCACGGGCAAGGAAATCAAAACGCTGTCGCTGAAAGGCGCGGCGGATCGCGACCTGGCGATGTTCATGATCCAGGACGATCACTACACCTATTTCGACCTTGCGAGCAACATCGACGCCACGGTGCAGAACGGCGACGAGGTCATCACACCGGGCAACAGCGAGGGCGGCGAAGTCATGCTCAATACCAAGGGCACCGTGCTCGGGCTCGGGCCGGAACGCATCGAGATCAGCAACCCCATCTTCCATGGCAACAGCGGCGGGCCGATCTTCCACACCAAGAGCAGCAAGGTGCTGGCGGTGGTGACGATGGGGCAGAAGGTGAAGCCGACCGATGACCTCGACAAGGCCTCGCTGGCGAGCGCGAATTCGGCCATCACCTCCACGATGCGCTACTTTGGCCTGCGGCTCGACACGGTGCCGAAGTGGGAGGTCTATGACTGGAACCGGTTCCTGACCGAGACGACTTTCCTCAAGCAATTCCACGAGCACAGCCGCGAGCTCGACTCGTTCATCAATGGCGCCGGCTACGAGCGCGCGCACATTGCCGGCACGGATGAGAACAGCCCGCCCGATTCCCGCTTCTGGCAACAGAACCATAAGATGCAGGCCATCTATGACAACTTCCACCGGCTCGCGACCGACTCGGACCAATCGCAGCGGCTCGATGCCGTGCGCGAGGAAGTGATGGACCTCGAGACCGTCACCGACGCGGACATGGCGGCGATCCAGAACTCGGCCAACTTCTACGGCTTCGACCAGCAGCGCGCCGACCAAGAAGTGAAGTACCGCAAGGCCCTCCGCGCTGAGGTGGAGAAGTACGGGGACAAGATCAGCGACCTGGGGCATTGATCTCGGTTTGCTAAATTTCCAATAGTTTTAGCGAATTTTGGCTCATTTTGAAAACGCAGCAAACGGTGCGCTATTCTCCGTGCAGAGGCGCGGGGCCTATGGTTAATTAGAAGGTCTATGTTTTGGTGCGATAAATTGGTGGAGGGCCAGACCGGCCCGGTGACGATCAACGACTCAAAGACGCCCTCGGGCCGCGCGCATATTGGCGCGTTGCGCGGGCCGCTGATCCACGACGCGATCTTCCGCACGCTGCAGGCCAAGGGCGTACCGGTGCGTTATCTTTTTGGCGTCGATGACTACGACCCGGTCGATGAAATTCCCTACGGCCAGGCCGATGTATTCGAGAAATACCTCGGCGCGCCTTTGTGCAACGTGCCGCCGCCGCCCGGCTCCAAGGCCAGCGATATGGCGGAGCATTTCATCTCGGAATTCTTTGGCGTCTTCGCCGAGCTCGGCATTCGCCCCGAGTTCTATCGCATGCGCGATATTTACCGCAGCGGCAAGTTCAACGACGCGATTCACCAGATCCTGCTCAAGGCGCCGGAAGTCCGCCGCATTTACAAGGAAGTCAGCGGCTCCGAGCGCGCGGAGAATTGGTATCCGTTCCAGGTCATCTGCCCGAATTGCGGGCGCATCGCGACGACGGAAGTCACCGCGTACGATGGCGCGGAAGTGACCTACCGCTGTCTGCCGAAGTCGAAGGTGATGTATCATCCCGTGCTGCCGAATGGCGAGCTCTCCGACAAGAAGGCGCCCATCCCCGGCTGCGGGCACGAGGGAAAAATGTCGCCGCTCAACGGCAACGGCAAGCTGCCGTGGAAGCTCGAGTGGTGCGCGAAGTGGGTGACGTTCCCCGTCACGCTCGAGGGCGCGGGGCGCGATCACAGCTCCAAGGGCGGATCGCGCGATGTCGCTTCGGCCTGCGTGAAGGAAATCTTCGGCGTCGAGCCGCCGCTGAATTGCCCGTACGAGTTCTTCCTTGTCGGCGGCGCGAAGATGAGCTCCTCGCGCGGCGTCGGCGCGACCTCGCGCGACATGGCCGACTTTCTGCCGCCGGAAGTTTTGCGTTATCTGATGATCCGCACCCAGCCAAAGCAGCCGGTCAATTTCGAGCCGACCGAGGTTCACATTCTCAAGGCGTTCAACGAATTTGACCGCGCGAAGAACCGTTACTTCAACGATCCCGCAATCAAGCCGGATGACAAGCGCGTCTACGAATTGTGCGAGGTCACGCCCGAGGGCGATTACTGGGCGGCCGATTTCCAACTCGTCACGGCGCTCATCCAGATGCCGCATCTCGACGCGGAAAAGGAATTCGAAAAGCGCAAGGGCTCGCCCTTCACCGAGCTCGATCGCAAGCACCTGCATCTCCGTTTCCGCGCGGCGAAGTATTGGCTCGAACACTTCGCCACCGAGGAGGAAAAGACGCGCCTGCAGGAAACGCTGCCCGCGCGCACGGCCGAGCTCTCCGCCACGCAGTGCGGCTTTCTCCACATTTTGGCGGAGCAACTTCGCACCGCAACGTGGCAGGACGAGGCGCTGCAAATCGCCGTCTTCAATGCCGCGCGCCTCACGCCCATCGACCAGCCAAGCGCCTTCAAGGCGATCTACCGCGTCCTGCTCGATCGCGAATCGGGCCCGAAGGCGGGCAACCTGATTTCCTTCCTCGACAAGGAATTCGTGCTCAAGCGCCTGACCGAAGTGCCGTGGGATGAGCTCAAGTTCCTGGAAGCGACCGGGCTCAATTCGGGCGGCTTCGAGCGCTGGCTTTCCAGTGAGAAGGAGAAGATTGTTTCCGTCTCGGCCAAGTACCGTGTGCTCACGGATGCGAACGAATCGAGCATCGTCGAGTTCTTCGTCGTGATGACGGATGGCAAGACCCACGCCCGCCGCGTGCTGCTCGGTGAGGGCAAGGTGGAGGAGACGGCTCGGATGCTCGTCAAAGATATCGAGGTCCAATCCGGGCTCACTATTTCCCTGAGCTGAGGGGAAGGTTTCGCACAGAGGACTGCAGAGGGCTGAAGAGAAGAAATTGAAGAAGGGGAGGAGACGATGGAGATTAATAAAATCACCGGCGCAATTGTTGATGCCGCTTATCGCCTCCACGAGGAGGCCGGGCCGGGACTTCTCGAGTCCATCTACGAAATCGTTCTTGCCGATATGCTCGTGAGCGAAGGATTTTCCGTGGAAAGGCAAGTTCCCATTCCCATCCGCCTCGGAGGCAAATTGTATAACGAGGGGTTCCGTGCGGACATCGTCGTAGCGAAGCAGGTCATTATCGAAGTCAAATCTGTTGAACACCTCGCCCGCGTACACAAGAAGCAGGTGCTGACCTACCTCAAGCTGTCCGGTTACCCAGTTGGCCTGCTCATCAATTTCGGGGGAGAACTCCTCAAAGGCAATATTGAGCGACTTGTTATTCCGGGTGTACCCCCATTGCCGGACCTCCCCTCCTAGTTCCCTCTCTTCAGCCCTCTGCAGTCCTCCGTGCGAAACTTTCCCCTCAGTGTCTGTTAGTGTAGCCAAACAGCATTGTGCTTCAGCATAGTAAGGAGATGCCCACGCCGAAGTCTGAAGCGCTTGAAGCCGCGCGCATGCATCCGGAGAGCAGCTTGCAGAGCGGCCAGGGCTCCGCGCTGCGGGCCATCCTGATCAATGGCGGGCTCGGCGCGGCCAAGCTCGCGGCGGGAGTCTTCGGCCATTCCTATGCGTTGATCGCCGATGCCGCGGAATCGTTCGCGGACGTCGTCAGCTCCAGCATCACCTACTTCGCACTGAAGAAGGCGGCGGATCCCGCGGACCTGGAACATCCCGCCGGGCACGGGCGCGCGGAGACGCTGGCCTCCGCCGTGACGGCGCTGGTGCTGGTCGGCGTCGGCGCGCTGATTTTCTATCAGTCGGCCTTGTCCCTTTACGAACCGCGCAAGGCGCCGAATCCGCTGACGCTGCTCGTCCTCGTCCCGGTCATCGTGACGAAGGAATTACTTTTTCACTGGATGCACAAGCGCGGGAAAAAGAGCGGCAGCCTCGCGGTCATCGCCGAGGCGTGGCACCAGCGCAGTGATGCCATCACATCGGTCGCGGCGCTCACGGGCATCATCGTTGCCTGGTGCGGCGGCCCGGCCTACTCGCATGCGGATAGCTGGGCGGCGCTCGCGGCCAGTCTTTGGCTCGCTGCCACGGGACTTTATCTGCTCGGGCCGTCGCTGCACGAGTTGATGGAGGGCTCGGTCGATCCGGCGCTGCTCAAATACATTTCCGAATCGAGCGAGGAGTGCCCCGGCATCAAGGGCGTCGACAAAGTGTGGGTGCGCAAGCTGGGCATGCGGCTCATGGTCGATCTGCACATTGAGGTCGATCCCACCATCTCCGTGGCGGAAGGGCACCGGCTCTCGCACGAGGTGAAGGCGAAGTTGCAGGCCGAGCTGCCGCAGGTGCGCGATGTGATGGTGCATGTGGAGCCCTTCGATGAGACGCGGCCGAAGCGGCCTTTCCGTATTCAGCGTGGGGGAACGCGCTGAGGGAAATTTTAGATAATGATTATAATGAGGGGATCATGATTAAAAGACAGGGAACGGTTTCTGAAATATCCTTTTGAAATCATTCTAATCATTACAATCATTATCTAAATTCTGCTGTCCCCCTTTTTCCATGAGTGCCTTTCCACCCGATTACGTGCGCGCGCATCTGTTGGCGCTGGGGTGCGATCTTGCGCGAGTGGAGGAATCGTTCATCCACAGCGGCGGGCATGGCGGGCAGAATGTGAACAAGGTGGCGACGTGTGTGCAGCTGCGCTATGCGCCGCGGAATATTTTGCTGAAGATGCAGGAGCATCGCACGCAGGCGTCCAACCGGCTGGCGGCATGGAAACTTCTCGCGGAGCAATTGCAGAAGCAGCGCGATCGGCACAATGCGGAGCGCCAGGCGGCGCGGGAGTTGAAGCGGCGGCAGAATGCGCAGCGTCCGCGCGGGGT